>JACNGK010000074.1:7879-22709 GCA_014384145.1 Nitrososphaerota archaeon | reverse complement strand
AAGTTCCCAAGTTCCCAAGTTCCCAAGTTCCCAAGTTCCCAAGTTCCCAAGTTCCCAAGTTCCCAAGTTCCCAAGTTCCCAAGTTCCCAAGTTCCCAAGTTCCCAAGTTCCCAAAGTGTTTTTGTTATATTTCCGATCTTACCATTTCCAATCGTTGTTTTGTTGATTTTGGATACAGATTTTACTTCTGCCGCAGTGCCTGTCATGAAAACCTCATCAGCCTTTAACAATTCTTTTACTGCTATGTTTTTTTCAATTAATTTAATTCTCTTAGCTTTGATTAATCTAATTACACTGTCTCTTGTAATTCCATTTAAGATGTCTGCATTCAAAGGAGGTGTTTTAATTACTCCATTTTTTATGATGAAAATGTTTTCAGCGCTCCCCTCTGCAACTTTTCCACTTGAATTAAGCATGATTGCTTCATCATATCCACTTTTGAGTGCTTCAACACGAGCTAAAGCTGCATTTGAATAATTTGCAGCGCATTTTGATTGCATAGGTTGAGATTTGGAATCAATTCTAATCCATTTTGAAATCTTGCATTTAGATCCAGAAAATTTACCGGCTTTCGATTCACCCATCTTCCATTCCCAACATGCAATAGATACATCAACTTTGTTTAATGTAGGTGTAAGTCCCATAGATCCATATCCATAGTAAGCTATTGGTCTAATGTAGCACTCTTTCAAACCACTAGCTTTTACTGTTTTAATTATAGCATCTATGATTTGCTTTTTCGTATAACGTATCTTCATACCGTATAATTTGGAGGAATTAAAAAATCTGTCAACATGTTCTGGTAGCCGAAAAATTGCACGCCCATTAGGAGTATTATAGCATCTTATTCCTTCAAAGACAGCAGTAGAATAATGTAAGGCATGAGTTAGAACATGTATTTTTGCATTCTTGAATGGAACCAATTTTCCATTCATCCAAATCTTTCCTACTTCTTTCATATGGGTTGATCCAATTTTGGTAATTTAAATAATTGTGCCTAAATGAATTTGATATTAGAGCGTTCTTCATGAATTGCACTAATTGCTTTTTCAATATTGTTCCCAGTATCCTCTACTACAACAATAATTCGTGAAGTCTCTTCTTGTGCATCTATATTCAATATGTTTAGTCCAGATTCACCTATCTTTGCACTAGTTTTTGAAACAATTTGTTGTACTCTCCACATTTCATCCCCAATCAATGTGATTACTCCTCTATTATAGGTGATAGTTGCAAGTGGATCAAATCCTAAAACATATTTTTCATTTCTTTTAACATAATCACCATCAAGGAATAATATTCTAGAAAATTTTATTCCATCCTTAGTAAATGGTGAAAGTATTACAAACTCACTGTATCTTTTTTTATTTTCAAGTGACTCTAACAGTTTGTGCACAAACTCATCCTCTATTCTTAAAATTGCACAATTCTTTTTTCCAGTAATGATTTTAATCGGATGACCGTTATCGTTACTTGGTTTTCTTTCAATTGTTGTAGTTTTCTCAGTATTTCTCATATTTGTGATAACTATCGGCAATGAAGCACCATTTTCTAAAATTTCTTTAATGGCAATAGGGTCTAGTATATTCATTCCAAACATTCCAGCTAATCTTGCCTCATTGTATGAAATACTGTGTACTTCAGTCAGTCCGTCTTTGACAATTCTAGGATCAGCAGAAACAACAGAACTGTCCTTTTCTAAATTAATTTTTACGTCAAACTTCTTATGCAGCAAAATTCCCAAGTCTGCAGCTGTCCTATCAGAGCCTCCCCTCTCATATGTTGTTATAACCCCATCTGCAGTTCGACCTATGAAACCACCAATTGTAATTACTTGGTTTTCATCAAGCAGTCTTTCAAGAAATCCAACCTTTTTGTTAGACTCTGATGCAAGAAAGTTTGTGGATTCAATGTTACTGTCGGTTATTATTGGCCAGTTGTCCAGACCTACAACTTTTGATTTGATTCCCTGACTCTGCAGGATATATTCCATCATATGCGACATCAAAATTTCACCGGAATATGCTAAAGTTTTAGAACGAACCTCGTCAGCAAATTCCTTCTTTTCCATAGCTTTTTCTAATTCAATCCTAACCACATCCAGACAGTCATCAATTGTAGTTCTACACTCTTCTTGAAATTCTGAACTTACTAATTCCAAAATTTTTTCGTATGTTTTTCTTAAAATAATTAAATCAAATGCCTTTCCCTCTTCAGCCCTTTTTCCAAGCTCTAACGCAACATCCGTTAATGATCTGCGTTTTTCTTCAACAGCAGTTAAGGGAGCTGAAAAAACAGCTACCACTTTAGCATCCTTACTTAGGGAGTTGATCCTTTGAATTATTATCGGTATGGATATTCCATCAACCCCAATTACACTCCCTCCAAATTTTGCAATTACTACTGAATCCATTATTTGATAAGAAAAACTTGCACTATTATTCGTTAGTTTGATTTTGTTATTTTTTTATGCTACTTGCTATCAGTTATAATCAAAAAACAACTTCTCAAAGTTTAAATGGTTTTTAACAAGGAAATTTGCTGGGTCCATGGTCCAGGTCGGTTATGACGTCGCCCTTACACGGCGAAAATCCAGGGTTCAAATCCCTGTGGACCCATATTAAAATTTGAATATTTTTTAACCTGACATCATTAAGGATGTTAAATTGAGTGAATTACCCATGAACGATAAAATGACGTTAATTCAGTATGCGATTGAAAAATATGAAAAAGAAGAAGTGTTGGTTGAAAAACTAAAAAATATTTTACCAGAAAAGGATATTCAGCGTAATCTAGATACTCTTATTGGAACACAACGTGTACGTAGAATTGGTCCTGAAATTTTACAAAATAATCGGAGTCATACAGAATTACCAAATTTGCCTGAACACTTGAAACCGTTACTAGAAAAAATTTAATTCTTAGAAAGCCCTAAACCCTTCTGGTCTAACATTTTCAGGATGTTCTTTTAGCCAAGAGATTTTTTCAAGCATTGCATCTTTTTCATGAGGAAAGATTCCAGCTATATTGTATGCATTAGAACCATGATTTGCTCTAAATACCATTTTTTCTTTAACCTCAATTTGCTGAACCAAGTCGTGTAGTTCAGCCAAAGCCTCATCATCATTGATTGGATGAAATTCCTCCCCAAACTTTGTTAGGAATTCTTCCTTAACGCCTGTTTCTAAAATTAAAGTTAACGTGCCAAGATAATGTGGTGATGAAGCGTTAACAACACGTGCTGTGCCTTTGATGTGTTCCTTGGTGTAAGTTTTTCCTCCAAGTCCTAAAATAATAATACATGATAATGTAAATCCTGTTTCTATTGCTTTTCTGCATGCTCTTATGATCGTTTCAGATGTAGCTCCTTTTGTAATCTTCCTTAAAATAATATCAGAGCCGCTTTCTATTCCAAGGTATAACATATTCAAACCTGCCTGATTCATTTTTTTCAATTCATCTGGAGTCTTTTTGAGTAAATTCATAGGCATTGCATAACAAGATACTCTTTCCAATTTTTGAAAACTATTGTAAAGGTATTCTACTGTCTTAACCATGTAATCCGTTGATAAATTTAGTGCGTCACCGTCTGCAAGAAAAATTCTAGTTGTTTCTGGAAGCTGTTTTGCCATCAGGTCAATTTCAGTTTTGACTTCATCCCACGGTCTTTCACTGTATTCTTTATTTCTATACATATCACAAAATGAGCATTCGTTAAATGAGCAGCCTATTGTGATTTGAAAAATTAGCGATTTTGCCTCAGATGGTGGTCTATAAACCGGTTCGGCATAATTTAACATCATGATTTAGTCTTATCAAAGTTCTAATTTATCGTTTCTCTACGCATAAAAAGAAAGTGATTCTGAGTAATGTATGAAGCAAAAATACAGAGAATATCTAAGACTTAACAAAAATATTCTTTTGGCCTTTGCTGCATCAATAATAATTTCTGCGGTAGTGGCTGATTATCTTTCTGATCAGCAAGATTATCTTAACAGTACACTTACCCTAGTCGCTGATTATTGCGTATTTTTCACAACATTTGGCATATTGTTCTATATTGATAACAGAAAAAAATACAGGACTGAAACTGGTGAGCTGAAAAAATCACTATTAAAGTCAGATTTGATCAAAATTATAACTTCTCTTGGAATCGGGGAAGTTGTTTATACAATTGTCAGATGGAGTTTACAATACTATTTACTACAAATTGAGTATGATGCATATCTAGCATCAATTATTTCACAAATGATTTCTACCGTAGTTTACATGATAGTTTTAAACTTGAGTGTGAAGATGGCTAGATTGTATAAAGATGACACTTAACATTTACGTAGATGGTTCTGGAGGAACCAACTCTGGTTATGGATTTTTTGTTAGTGAGACAGGCGAATCATTCTACGAAAACAAATCTGATATAACTAATAATCAAGCGGAATACATGGCAATAATTTCCGCATTAAAAAAATTTGAAAATTCAGATGATGAAATTAAAATTTTCAGCGATTCAAAGAATACAGTCAACCAACTAAATCATGAATTTGCAATTAACAACGATCAGCTACGTTCCCTAGCAAGAGAGGCGTGGTCACTAATTGCAAACTTTTCAAATCTTACACTTACGTGGGTTCCAAGAAGTAAAAATCTTGCAGGAAAAATGTTAGGCAGTTAGATAATCATGAATAACTTTATTATGGAAAATTAGTTGAGGAATTTATCATAATGTCCGAATCAGTATTTCTTTCTCCAAAATCTATTGCAATAGTGGGTGCATCTGACAAGCAAGGTAGTGTTGGGCGCGCAATTACATCTAATATTATGAATGGTTACAAAGGAACAGTCTATCCGATTAGCCCAACAAGAGAAACGGTTTTTGATCAAAAAGCATACAAGAGTGTTCTGGATGTACCTGATCCCATTGATCTTGCAGTTGTGATCACAAAGAACACAGTAGTTCCTGTAGTTCTGGAGGAGTGTGGAAAAAAGAAAATCAAAGGCGCTATTGTAATCACTGCTGGATTTAAGGAAGTAGACGAGGAAGGAAAAAAACTGGAACAAAAACTGAAGGATATTGCCACCAAGTACGGTGTAAAAGTCATTGGTCCAAACTGTCTTGGTGTAATGAATTTGGAACCAAAAACTATGATGAACTCAACTTTTCTAAAAATAACTCCCAAGTCTGGTCAAATTGCTTTAGTGTCACAAAGTGGTGCAATTTGTGCTGCACTTGTAGAAGACGCAAGCGCACAAGGAATTGGATTTTCTGCTGTTGTTAGTATGGGAAACAAGGCTGACATGACAGAGATTGATGTATTGAAAATTCTAGCAGACCACGAACAGACAAAGGTAATTGTGATGTATCTAGAAGACATGGGCGATGGTCAAGAGTTTCTTAAAGTCTGTAAGCAAATTACAAAGTACAATAAAATTAAAAAACCAGTTCTAGTCTTAAAGTCAGGCAGAAGCCCTGAGGGTGCCAAGGCAGCGATGTCACATACGGGTGCTCTAATGGGTTCAGATGAAATCTATGACGCTGTACTCAAACAGTCAGGTGCCATTAGAGTTGACACCATGGAAGAACTTTTTGACTACGCAACGGCATTTTCAAAACAGCCTCTTCCTACAGAAGGTGAACTTGTAATTGTTTCAAATGCTGGCGGTCCGGCAATTATTTCAACTGATTCATGTTCTAAACTTGGAATCAAAATGGCAAAGATTGAAGAGATTAGACCAAAAATAGATGCAGTTATTCCACCTTGGGGTAGTTCCAGAAACCCAGTTGACATAGTGGGTGATGCAGACTTTAACAGATTTGAAAATGTTTTGAACGAAGTTCTTGCGCACAAGAATGTTGGTTCTGTAATCTCAATGTGTACACCTTCTGCAACATTAGATTATGACAAGCTTGCAGAAGTAATTGTAAAAATGTCAAAAAAATACAAGAAAACAATGCTTGCAAGTTTAATGGGTTTAGACGAAGGGATAACAAACAGAGAAATTCTTGCAAATGGTGACGTTCCATATTATACATACGCAGAGGGATCTATTCGTACACTCAAGGCAATGCTTCGATTTGTTGAATGGATAAAAACCCCAGAAGGAAACATAACAAAGTTTGAAGCTGACCGAGAAAAAGTCAAGAAAATATTTGATAAAGTGAAACAAGAGGGAAGAACCAACCTTCTTGAAGATGAGGGTCTTGAAATTTTGAATACATATGGATTTCCACTTCCAAAAAATATTCTTGCAAAGACGGAGGATGAGGCTGTCGAAGCCGCAAACAAGATTGGATATTCTGTTGTCATGAAGATTGCTTCGCCCCAAATAGTTCACAAATCAGATGCAGGCGGTGTTAAAATTAACCTGACAAATGATGAGGAAGTTCGCAGTGCCTTCAAAGAAATTATTGAAAATGCCAAAAAATATGACAGCAACGCCGAAATCAAAGGAGTCTTGATTGTTGAGATGGTCAAGGGTGGCAAAGAGATGATCATAGGCTCCAAGCTTGAGCCTGGATTTGGTCCAGTTCTTATGCTCGGCATGGGCGGAATTTACGTTGAAATTCTGAAAGATGTCACGTTCAGACTTGCACCTGTGACTGACCAAGAAGCGAATGATATGATTTCGTCAATCAAGACAAAGAAGCTGTTGGAAGGAGTAAGAGGCGAAAAACCTTCTGATGTAGAAAAACTTTCTGAATGTATTCAACGTCTGTCACAGCTTGTCACTGATTTCAAAGAAATTAAAGAACTTGACATGAATCCTGTGTTGGTTATGGAAAAAGGTGGAGGCTGTAAAATACTAGATGTGAGAATTGGTATCTAAATTAGGTAAAGCTATGACCAAAATCTTTTTAGAATATTTATAATAGAATTGAGTAGTTAGGGTATGCAAAAAACAGTAAGACCTATCAGAACTGGTGAGGAATATATCGAGAGTCTGAAGGGTCGTAATCTCAAAGTTTACTTGTTTGGTGAACTCGTCAAGGAACCTGTTGACCATCCAATAATTCGTCCTTCAATTAACGCGGTTGCAAAAACTTATGATCTTGCTGTCGAAGAAGAAGATCTTGCATCAGCAAAATCATCTATTACAGGAGAACGGGTAAACCGCTTCTTGCATATCGCAGAAAGTGCACAGGATGTAGTTTTACAAAACAAGATGCAACGAAAGCTAGGTCAACTTACTGGTACCTGCTTCCAAAGATGTGTCGGTATGGATGCACTAAACTCACTTCACTCTACTACATTTGAGATGGATGAAAAACATGGAACGAAATATCATAAAAGGTTGTTAGAATTTATCAAGATGGTTCAACATGAAAACCTGGTAATTGGTGGAGCCATGACCGATGTCAAGGGTGACAGAAGCAAGGGACCAGCTGAACAAGAAGATCCTGACCTGTTTCTTCGTATCGTAGATAGAGACGACAAGGGTGTTTACATTTCTGGTGCAAAGGCTCACCAGACTGGCTGTATTAACTCTCATTGGATGATTGTAATGCCAGCCATAAGATTAACTGAAGCCGATAAAGATTATGCAATTGTTGGTGGCATTCCAGTAGATGCACCGGGAATAACTTACATCTATGGCAGACAGTCATGTGATACAAGAAGTATGGAACCAGGTGATATGGATCAAGGCAACTCTCAATTCTCTGGTCAAGAAGCAATGGTAATCTTTGACAGAGCTTTCATTCCAAACGAATTGATCTTCATGGATGGTGAGTATGAATTTGCATCTATGTTAATTGAGAGGTTTACATGTTATCACAGACGAAGCTATGTCTGTAAGACTGGTGTAGGTGATGTTCTTATTGGTGCTGCGGCTTCTATAGCAGACTATAACGGTGTACCTAATGTTTCTCACATCAAAGATAAACTAGTTGAGATGACACATCTAAACGAATCAATCTATGGTACTGGTATTGCGTCATCATATCAATCTCAAAAAATGAAGTCCGGAGTTTGGCAAAACGACGAGATGTTAGCGAACGTGTGCAAACACAACGTTACACGCTTCCCTTATCAAATAGGCAGGTTTGCACAGGACATTGCTGGTGGACTTATGGTTACATTACCATCTGAAGCTGAATTTAGGAGTCCAGAAACAGGACCACTACTCAAAAAATACCTGAAGGGAAGAAAGGGTGTTGACGTTGAAAACAAGATGAGAGTTTTACGTTTGATTGAAAACATGACCATGGGTAGAAACGCTGTAGGTTATCTTACAGAATCAATGCATGGAGCTGGCTCACCACAAGCCCAAAGAATTCAGATTGCACGTCAAATGCAATTAGGTTACAAGAAAAAACTTGCAAAAAATCTAGCCAAAGTCCAAGAGCAAGGCGAAGAAACCCTAGAAAACGCTGATTACTTCAAACGAGTTTTCAAATTAGACAATTCTAAAGAATAATCTATTACTTTTTTTCTTCAGATTCTTTTTCCCTGTCAAGAAAAAATTCTGGTATGCCTTCTGATTTAGTATTTTCTTCAGGTTTTTCTGTAGATTTTTTTTCTTGTGTGGTAAAATCTTTGGAGGCATTTTTGTAGTTATCTAACCACGATAAATCTGCCTCTATTTTCTCAGGCTCTGCTTTTACTTGCTCGTAATGCTTTCCTGCTTTGTTTTTTGCAATTTGTCTAATTATCATTATCCCAATAATTACGACAATTATAATATAGTTAATCGGTGGCTGCAAAATTTTTGTGATGTATCCTACCTGTGGTATTACATGAATTACTGTTCCCTTATACTCTTCTTCAGTTATGGGATAGTCTGTTCCTACTATAGAATTTTGGTTATTGTCACCTTTTGTTCTTAATGTTAATGGATCGTCATCAACAACTGCAACTACTCTATGGACAATCACCTTATCGTGATCTTTTGGTCTGTCAAATACAATAATATCTCCAATTTTCACGTCTTCAAATAATGCATGTCCAGAAATTACTATAATATCATGCATAGCTAATTCCGGATACATGCTTCCGCTAGAAACAACATAGAATGGATTTTGTGCACCAAAATAAGCCGTAAGACCAATCCAAACTACTGCAACACATGTAGCTACGATGATAATGTCTTTTACTATACCCCTAATTGAGCTCATAGTTAAGTCACGTTTTTTCCTTTATGATGATTAGATAAATCTTGCTTCTAAATTTTGGTTCCACAACTCTCACAGAATTTTGAATCTGGTTTGTTATCAAAATTACAGCTTGGGCATCTCAATCCCTGCTGCGCAGATACACTCATTGTAGCAGAATAATCTCCAAGTAAAATAATCTCACCAACTTTTTTTATTCTATCCCAGTTAATACTCACATCATTGCCCTCATTATCTGAAATAACTAAAATCACCTGATTGTTAGAATCTACACCTACCTGTTTGGCTATTCCGATTTGTTTGGCATTCTCATCAAAGACTGACATGCCAGAAATTGCATTAAACGTTGAATCTATTGTACTTGTTTCAGGAACAGTTTCCCTAAAGTCATCAAATGTGTGGTATTGATCATCAGATTCTTGCTGAGCTTCATTCATCACTTCCTGTCCAATCTCTGTTTGCGCCTCAATCGGGTTTGCATTACCAACTTCAACTGATTCATTTGGTTTCTGAAATTCTCTATATTCCGCAATGGGAGAACCACATGTAGTACAAATGTATTGTCCCCTCTCTACAAGAATCAAATTTTCAGCTACTTCTTCGTTAGGATTTTCATATTCAATTTTAGGACTGCCTTCATATTCTTTATCGCAAGTATTGCACGTGTATTTTTTCACACTTTCAACATCTAACCTTCCAATTGGTGCTAAAAAGAGATCAGGACCGCCCAGATTTCCTTTTCTTTGTTGTTCGTCTGTTACTTGTGCTAATACAAATCCGCCTGAACCTCTTAACTTTTTAATCCGTAAATCTTCACTCATATCTCCACTTACCCAAAATATCATTTAAGTATGTTTCATTAATTTGTAATTGAGATTCAACGAAAGGTTACGATTTTTACACCTAACATATTTAGGTACGATTTCTTGTTAATTTTATTATGGCAATAAGCAAAGTTTCAGATGAAAAAACTTGGGAGATTGATGTTGTTAATTCACCTATACCTGTTTTTGTTGATTTCTGGGCTGAGTGGTGTGGACCATGTAGAATGGTTGGACCAGTTGTAGAGGAACTATCTGGTGATTACGACGGTAAGATTAAATTTGTAAAAGTAAACGTTGATGAAGCTAATGCATTGGCATCAAAATACAACGTTTTCAGTATACCTACCTTGATGATATTTAACAAGGGAGAAATTGTCGCTCAGCAAGTAGGTGCTGCATCTAAAGAAACCTACAAAAACATGATTGACAAGGCGATAGAAAACCTCTAGCCTCAAATTATTTTCTTGCTATAACCTAAAGTAATTATAATTGTAACAAATTATTAAATTCCATGTCTCTAGGAGAAGTTGATACCCTAAACCTCTTGTCAGATAAATTAAATAATTTGTTTGATGAATCTCAGGATTATTATGAATCTTTTCTTGATGCTAACAATTTGTACAAAAAAGGAAAGTTAACGGATAAGGAGTTCTTTCAAAAACTAGGCGACTATGTTGTTGCATATTCCGCATTAGAATTTTTATCAATCAAAGTTATTTTTGAATTAAAAAAATCAATTGACAAAGTGGCAGGAGGCTTGGCACCAGGAGGAACACAATCTCCTGGTTTAATGCCAGGAATGGGCACGCCAGGAATGATGGCTGGTGGAATGCAACCAGGACCACGTCCTGGAACTGCACAGAATCCTGTTGGTGGTCCAGCATCTGTAATATCTGCTGGAGATGGTTTTAACGATGTGGCAACATTGCCTACTCCCGATCCATCACTAGTACCTAAACAATCTGGTGGAAAATGTTCTTCATGTGGTTCTGATTTGCGACCAAACGCAAAGTTTTGTACTAGTTGTGGAACTAGAACATAGTTTTTGTGGACAGTATTCTATTATTACTGATCTGCGCCACAATCAGTACAAAATTTAGCAGAAGCAGAAATTTTCTGACCACACTCTGAACAGAATTTAGTTTCAGCATCAGGATTTGTATTTGCACTACCATAAAGTCCTGCCTTAAACAGAGCCCCAGATGGTTCAAATTTTTCATCATCGATAACTTGGGCTGGCGCAAAATCCTTTTCCTCAATATACTTCATCAGTCTTGGCATTGTTTCTTCTTTGTTATTTGGGTCAGGAACTATGTCCCCCAACCAAAATGAGAATCGCTTAAGCGTAAGATCGGGGGTTGAAAATGTAAGTGTATGACTTGACATATACTGTTCTGCAGCTTCCTTGCCGTTGAAGACTTTCATGCGATATAGTTTCCTAGTTTATGTATAATTGTTTTCTAGGTGGTGGACTGGAAGGGAATTGAACCCTTGACAACCGCGTTGCGAACGCGGCATTATACCACTAAATCACCAGCCCTCAATATTCATCATTAAATCGGTTTTTATTCATTTGCTCAACTACAAATATCGGATTTTATAATGGAATTAGATGACGTATGATACAGTGATTGTGGGCTCGCATGTAGTTTTGCCTACGGGAATAATTGATAAAAATCTAGTTTTAGATGATGGTAAAATAATTGGTTTAACAAATGAGATACCATCATCCGATAAAAAAATTAATGCGGATGGACTTGTTGCTATTCCAGGTGTTATTGACACACATGTACACTATGGAGTTTATTCTCCCATAGAACATGCTGCAACATCTGAATCACATGCAGCTGCAATTGGTGGAATCACCACTATGATGCGAATGCTTCGACGAGGAGATTCGTACAAGAATTCGTTATTGCCACAGTTAAACGCAAGCTCAAAATCACACTACGTTGATTATGCAATTCACGCATCAATCTTCAACTTACAACAAGTAGATGAAATGCAGCACTGCGTAGAAAATGGAATTACATCCTTCAAGCTATACATGAATCTAGGGGGAGAAGTCGGTCATGTTTACATGGATATGGAACCTGGGAAAAATCTATTACAGGAAGAGCGTGTAGAAGTAACTTCTGAAATAGTTGAAAAAGTTGTGAAAAATGCATCTTCACTTGGCTGTCCTGTTTTGGTTCATGCTGAAGATTATGAAGAATGTGGTTGTGGAATAAAAAAAGCCAAGGAAAAAAATCTAGATGGGCTTGATGCGTGGTCTGAAAGTAGGTCAACCAAATCTGAAATAAAATCAATACAAACTATTTCAAAATTTGCTAGGGACGCTAACTGTGTGCTTTACTTTGCTCATATTGGTTCACGTCATGCTTTAGAACAAATTGGCGAAGAAAGAAAAAATGGAACAAAAATTTTTGTAGAGACATGTCCTCATTATTTAACACTCTCCCATGAAAATCAAGAAGGCTATCTTGCTAAAGTAATGCCACCAATCAGAAGTGAAAGTGATGTTTTGTCCGTCTGGAATGCAATTAACCAAAACCATGTAAATACAATTGGAACAGATCATGTTGCAAATCAGCTTAAACTCAAACTAGACGGAAATACAGTTTGGGATGCACTTGCAGGTTTTCCAGGTATCGGAACATTGTTACCATTGATGCTAAATGAAGGTGTAAACAAAAACAAAATTACCATTTCTCAATTAGTAAATCTCACTAGCATGAATGCTGCAAAAATTTTTGGTATGTATCCAACAAAAGGTTCACTTGAACTTGATTCCGATGCAGATATCACACTAATTGATCTAAAAAAAGAGCAGAAAGTAACATTGGATCTGTTTGGAGGGTTTTCTGATTATATTGTATATGATGGATGGAAACTGAAAGGTTGGCCGGTGAAAACCATTGTTCGTGGTCAAACCATTGCTGAGGATTTCCAAGTTATAGGCAAGCCTGGTTATGGCAAACTTGTGTCTAGAAAAACCAATTCTACTTGATCACATCAAACTTTCCAGCTGATTGTGCTTTGTAGATTACATCTGGTTTTCTAGTAAAAATACCAACCTCCAACACTCCAGAAATATTCTTAATTTTTTCTCGCAATAATTTTGGTTTTTTTATCACGCCAAAATTACAATCAAGAATGATGTTTCCATTTTCTGTAATGAATGGATAGCCCCTATCCAGTGTTCTGATCTTAGATCTGCCACCAATTTTTGAAATATTGCTGGTTACCGTGTTTCTAGCCAAGGGATGAACTTCTACGGGTACATCTCTGTTGAAATTTGTAACAAATTTTGATTCGTCTGCCATTATCACAACTTTTTTTGCTGCGTTAATCAGAATATTTTCTCTTAGCAATGCACCTCCGCCGCCTTTTATCAAATTTTTTCCTTTGTCGATCTGATCAGCTCCATCAAAAACAATATCAATTTTATCTAAAACAGTATCGATAAGATGCAAGTTCCCCTTTTCAGCTTCTAATTTTATTTGCAAAGAAGTTGGAATACATTTTATACTGAATTTCTTTTTTTTGACAAATAATGATAATGACTTTACAAACGCAGTTGCGGATCTGCCGCTGCCTAATCCTATAGTTTGATGATTTTTTACTAGCTTTAGTGCGTCGTTCGATAATGCCTTGATGGCATCATCATATGTCAATTACTCTACCTCAGCTTGATCCAAACTGGATAACGATTTTTCTATTCTTTTCGTAATTTCGCTGACATCAACATCGTCATCTTCTAGATTACTGTCATCTGGTAATCCATCATCAATTTCAGCTTGTGGTACTTTTTCAACTTCCAAACCAGAAAGAACTACTTTCTTTTCAATGTTGGTGGATTCTTTTGCGTTTGGATCAGTATGTACTGAACAGTGCTTGTTAGAAAACTTTGGATTAGTGCAATCAGGATATTCACAAACGTTAGACTGTATCACTTTTACCTCACTTACGTTTTCTACAATTTTTACCTCTTTCTCATTATCGCTAGGTTCTACATGTTGTACCTTTGATACAGATGGCTTGAGTTTTCTACGGAAAAACTCCGGAAGCACAGTTGGGACCTGAGTGAGAGTAGTTATTTCGAGTGGTGTGTAATTATTTGAGTCTAGTTTCATATCTGATATGTAAACAGATTTTTTCTTCCTTTTTTGAACTGATGATTGCATGTTTAATGCTGATTTTTGCGCTTGTCGGCCTGTCTGCTTTTTGGGTGTAGTAATTTTTGATGACATTTCTTGTACTTTTTCATCTATCCTCGATAATTTTTGTTCCATAGCAGCGAATAGTCCTTCATCCGAATGATTCGTACCCGTATTCCTCATTGCATTTCCTATTTCCTCTATCTTGGTTACTACTACCGCTAATTGATGCTGATATCTTGTTAATAGCTTGTCTCGTTGGATTTTAGTTAAATTGGAATCTTTCTGATATACTCTAAAAATCGTTTTTGTAAGAATGTCTCGTTCTATAATTAATGAATTAGCTTCATTTCTAAAACTATATTCAATTTCTTGCATTTACGTATACCATTTGATCCAAGAGTATCTTCTTCTTTTCGCATCAGGGAATCCACAACTTGCACAAGTGTGATGGCGTACATGGTATGAGTTTTTTCCGCATCGTCTACATCTGATGTGTACATGTTTTCTGGTAAAACCACCCATCGATGTTGTTCCTTTCACCATTTTGTTATCACCTTATGCTGGAGGTGGAGATATCATTACTACGTTATCTCCTCTCACAACTATGGATCCTAAACTCTTTGACTCGCCTTCAGAATGGATCTCTTCTGACTGGTCGAGTAGCAGGTTCATGTGCTGGTCAAAGCCAAGAAGATTACCTCTAATAGTCTTGTTTCCTTTCAGCTTGATCAGTA
>JACNGK010000074.1:0-7501 GCA_014384145.1 Nitrososphaerota archaeon | reverse complement strand
TCGCCTTTTTCATCTTGACTTTGTCTGAAATAGCCAGCATTATTGAAGTCTCTACAAATCCAGCATGATCAAATTCATGCTTCATAAAATGCCAATATGAATAAGATGAGACAGACCTAAGTGTGCCTATAATCCTGTCATTTCCATGATGACCATTTAAAATTATGATAGAGTTTACGTTATTTTCTTTTAGTGAATGAATAATGTTCATTAGGATATTACCCAATACTTTTCCATCAATACTAGTATTGAATAAAGGCGAATGCTCATATGAAACTCCATAATTGATGGTTGGTAAAACTATAAAGTTACATTTTTTTCCTAAGCGTGAAGCAATCTCTGTAACAATGTCAGAGTCAGTTGTTATTGGTAAATGAGCCCCATGTTGCTCAAGCGAGCCTACAGGAATGATGACTGTCTGCTTCTTGGATTTGATTAATTTTCTAAATTCTGGATCATAAAGCTCACTAGCGTCCATTACATTCACTTTGACTTGGTGTGAACTTTTCTCCAGCGAACTTCTAACTTATTATCCAAATGCATCTTTACAGCCTTCAAAAGGGTAGTTGCTTCCAATTTCTGACCTCTCTTTTTTATCGATTCAAGAGTATCCTCTGGGGTTACTTTGAAGGAATCCTGGAAGATTATTGGTCCCTGATCTAGGTTTTCCGTTACATAGTGAGATGTTACACCGATGATTTTTGTTCCTCTCTCAAATGCCTGCGCATAAGCCAGCGAACCTGGAAATGCTGGAAGCAATGATGGATGGATGTTAATTATCCTATTTGGATATCGCCAGACAAAGTTTGGTGTCAAAATTCTCATATATCTTGCCAGAACAATCAGATCAACCTGATATTTTTTACAAATTTTGAGTAGTTTCTCTTCAGCCTTCTCTTGGCTTCTGTCTTCAACAACAACAAATGGGATTTTTGCCTTTTTTGCAAGTGATGCAAGTGCTCTTTCTGTACTAACAATAACGGAAATCTTACCTCTAATGGCACGTCTTGCTGATAAGATTTCTTTCAGGCAGTGTTCCTCCTTGGTAGCAAATATGGCAATACTTTTTTCTGTATTGGTTTCAGAGTGTGTGCTTACCTCCATCCTTAGTTTTTTACCTAATTTTTGGAGTCCAGAATCAAGTTGTTTAAAATTAATCTTAGAAGTAAAGGATACCTCTAGATACATTCCGAACAGACCCTTGATTACATTCTGATTGACTTTCTCAACGTTAGCGTTATTCTGGAATACAAAGTTTGTAAATTGCGCAACAACACCCTCTCTGTCTTTTCCAACAACAGTGATGCCAACTATGGTTTTCTTCATTGGCGACGTTGGTAATTAATTCCATATATACCAAATGGTGCGGGAGGTGGGATTTGAACCCACGAACTCCTGAGAGACAGGGTCCTAAGCCCTGCGCCTTTGACCAGGCTGGGCGACTCCCGCAAGCATTGTGTAACAACAGACAAATTTATCGGTATTGAATCGAATTACATGGGTAAATTATTTGGAACAAATGGTGTTAGAGGGGTTTTTTCTGAGGATTTCACTTTAGAGTTTGTACATGATCTTGTGTTAGCAATTTCAACTTACTTCAAGGAGGGTACAATACTTGTTGGATATGATGGAAGAGACTCTAGTAGCGTAATTTCAAAATTAGTTTGTTCTACGTTAAATTTCGCTGGACTAGATTGTCATCTTGCCGGTCTTGTTCCTACCCCTTGCTTAGAATTTGCAACTAAAACGTTAGGATATAATGGTGGAATTATGATTACCGCCTCGCATAATGCTCCAGAATATAATGGAATTAAACCAGTTGCCAGTGATGGCGTAGAGGTTTCACGTGAAGATGAGAATGTGATTGAAGAGATTTTTTTCAAAAAAAATTGGAAACAAAATTCTTCTACGTGGGGTTCAACAAAAAATGATGATAGAGCAGTTCAAACATATCTCGATGGAATAAAATCACAGATAGATGTATCAAAAATAAAGTCAAAGAACCTCAAAGTTGTATTAGATCTTGGAAATGGCGCTCAATCAGTTACTGCAATAAAATTGTGTGAACAATTAGGATGTGAGATTGTAACAATCAACCAAGAAATTGATGGAAGCTTTTCTGGTAGAGGTCCTGAACCAACTCCGTACAACCTTCAAGAACTATCTTCCACAGTTGTAAAGAATGATGCTGATCTTGGTATTGCATTTGATGGTGATGGTGATAGAAGTATATTTTGTGACAGTAAAGGAATGTTACTATCTGGTGACAAATCTGCGTTATTATTATCAAATTATCTACTAAAGAAAAATCCAAATTCTAAGATAGTTACGTGTGTAAATTCCGGAAATTCAATTGATGAGATAGTTACACAAACTAATTCAACTGTTATCAGAACCAAAGTTGGAAGTGTTGAAGTTTCAAGAAAAATGATCACTGAAAATGCACTTTTAGGATTTGAAGAAAATGGTGGATTCATGTTTGGAAAACATAATCATGTCAGAGATGGTGGTATGACATTAGCTCTATTCCTAGAACTTCTTGCAAGTTCGAACAAAAATATGAGTGAAGAACTTGCGACTTTGCCTCCCTCTTTTACAACTAAAGATAAAATTTCATGCGAAAAGGAAGATGCGGATAAGATAATCTCTAAACTTTTAGATGAATTTCCAAATGCAGATACTACTGATGGTATAAAGATTGTTTTTGATAAGAAAAACTGGGTTATGGTGAGGCCTAGTGGCACTGAACCAATAATTAGAATTTATGTAGAATCTGATTCAGAAAAAAACCTTGAAATACTTATGAAAGAATATATCCAAAAAATCAACTCGTTTCTAGGCAGATAACATTTTTAATACCAATTAGAGTGATTTTTGGAATGGAGATGATCCCTCAGGGTGATGTAAATGGCAAAATCATACTATGTAAAATTTGATGTACCAGAAAATCTGGTCAGTCCTATTTATGAGTCCCTCAGAGTAGCTGTTGAGACAGGAAAAGTGAAAAGAGGCACAAATGAGGCCACTAAAGCAATTGAAAGAGGTATAAGTAAACTAATAATCATTGCAGAAGATGTGGAACCACCAGAAGTTGTGGCACATCTTCCAATAATATGTGAAGAGCAAAAAACTGCTTATGCTTTTGTTCCAAGTAAACAAGAGTTAGGAAAAGCATTAGGTATTGAAGTTACATGTGGAGCAGCTGCAATTTTAGATTCTGGTGATGCTCAACATATAATTGATGAAGTTATAGCGTCAATTGCGAAAATTAAGGATGGCAAACCAGAAGCTAAACCAGAACCAGAAGCTAAACCAGAACCAGAAGCTAAACCAGAACCAGAAGCTAAACCAGAACCAGAAGCTAAACCAGAACCAGAAGCTAAACCAGAACCAGAAGCTAAACCAGAACAATGAGCACAAAATCACAAATTGACGAATTAACACCAGCTGAAGTTATTCAAATTGTTGGTAGAACTGGTATTGCTGGAGAAGTTATTCAAGTTAGAGTAAAAGTCTTGGATGGTAAAGACAAAGGAAGAATACTTACAAGAAACGTCAAAGGATCAATACGAATATCTGATACTCTAATATTAAGAGAAACAGAACGAGAAGCCAAAAAGATCAGGTAGTGAATGTTATGAGTATGTTAACAAAATCATGTAATTTTTGTAATCGTCCAATAGCAAAAGGATCTGGAACAATGCTTGCAAAGAATGATGGAACTGTATTGTGGTCTTGTTCTTCTAAATGTAAAAAAAATCTTCTTGTTCTAAAACGTGATCCCAGAAAGCTAAAGTGGACAGAGAAATACGTTAAAGGCGGAATTAAAGTCAAAAAGTAAGTTGGCTGAACAAACATTAGTCATTGTAAAGCCAGATGCTGTAAAACGAAATCTGGCAGAAGAAATTTTATCACGTTTTAAAAAGAAAGGGTTTAGGATTTCAAAATTAAAAACGTTCAATTTTACTGTAGAAATGGCTGAACAGTTCTATTCTGTACATAGTTCTAAACCATTTTTTGGTGAATTGGTATCATTTATTACGTCTGGGACGGTTACTGCGGCAATAATTGAAGGTGACAATGTCATCAATGTAACTAGAGAAATTATCGGTAAAACCAACCCTAAGGAAGCTAATCCGGGTACAATACGTGGTGATTTTGGTACCGGAATCCTCGAAAATTCTATCCATGCCTCAGATTCAAGAGAAAGTTTTGATAAGGAAGTGAATGTAGTATTCTAGTGATTAAAAATGCGCATTCGACAACCCATTGTGTCCGTTTTAGGACATGTTGATTCTGGAAAAACCTCACTCCTTGACAAAGTACGTGGAACTGGTGTACAAGGAAGAGAAGCTGGTGGTATAACTCAGCATATAGGTGCAAGTTTTCTACCAGTAGAAACTATACAAAAAATTTGTGGATCTATGTACGAAAAATTAAGTAAGGTTGAACATAAAATTCCAGGAATTTTAGTAATCGATACGCCGGGTCACGAAATTTTTACAAATTTGCGCTCGCGTGGAGGTTCTGCAGCAGACATTGCAATTTTAGTAGTTGATGCGAATAGAGGCTTTCAGCCTCAAACTAATGAAAGTTTAAAAATTTTAGAAAGCCGTAAGGTACCTTTTGTCGTGGCATTGAATAAAACTGATATGATTTCCGGGTGGAAGGATACGGAAACACAGTTTATTTCACAAAGCATTGAGAAACAAAATCCTGAAGTACAAACATTCTTGGATGAAAAAATCTACAATGTGGTTACTGCACTTTCTGTGTTGGGATATCAATCAGAAGCATTTTACAGGATAAATGACTACAAGAAGGAGATTGCGATAGTTCCTGTCAGTGCGAAAACAGGTATAGGCATACCTGAACTATTTGCTGTTTTGGTTGGATTAACACAACAATATCTAAAAGAGAAATTAAACCAAGAGGAAAAATCTAATCGAGGAATAGTATTAGAAGTTAATGACGAAGTGGGTCTGGGTCCCACGGCAAATGTGATTTTAATCGATGGTCAGATGAAAAAAGATGATTCTATAATAGTAGCAAAAAGAGATTCGGTGATTGTTACAAAACCAAAGGCTTTGCTATTGCCTAAAGATCTAGACGAAATGAGAGATCCACGAGATAAATTCAAACCGGTTGAACACATACAAGCAGCTGCTGGTGTAAAAATAGCATCCCCAGATTTAGAAGGCGTTTTACCTGGTAGTACACTTTATGCAACTAGTGATAACTCGGAGATAGAAGGTTTTAAAAAATCCATTGAAGATGAAATGCAGTCTGTTTTTATTAATACTGAAACAAATGGTGTAATTCTAAAATGTGATGCCATTGGATCTCTTGAGGCTTTAACAGAAATGCTACGACGCCAGCAAATTCCTATTTCAAAAGCAGACATAGGATCAGTAACTCGTCGAGATGTTCTAGAATCTATGGCATTAAAAGAAAATGATAGACATCTTGGTGTAATTTTAGCCTTCAACGTGAAGGTTTTACAAGATGCTGAAACTGAAGCGGAAGATAACCATATCAGAATTTTTAATGATAAAATAATCTATAGTCTAATTGATACGTACACGCAATGGGTAGAAGATGATAAAGCAGATGAAGAAAATTCTATTTTAGCTGAACTAACGCCGGTATGCAAATTTACTTTTCTCAAAGGTTTCATTTTTAGAAATAACAATCCTGCGGTTTTTGGTATTAAAGTAGATGTGGGAAACTTACGCCAGAAAGTTCCCTTCATGAACAAGATTGGGAAAAAAATTGGTATTATACATCAACTGCAACATGATGGCAAAACAATAACCTCTGTTAAAGTTGGGCAAGAAGTAGCCTGCTCTGTACAAAACATAACCATAGGAAGGCAAATAGCTGAAGAAGATGTGTTCTACACATTGCCTTCTTCTTCTGATGCAAAGAAATTACTGAATAAATTTACACAGAGATTAAGCTCTGAGGAAAGAAATACACTAAATGAAATTGTAGAAATTCAACGAAAAATAGATCCAGCCTATGGATATTAAATTATTTATAAATCCAAAAGATACTGCATAGTTATTTCATCGTTTTCTTTTATTTCCATCAAATGAAATGTGGGAGACTTGATTTCTATTTTGAAATTATGTTTTTTTAGATCTAATTTTTCACCAGAAACCTTTGAAACGATTTCATATTCGGTGTTTTTTTTAATATTAACAGTGAATTTTTTTATAGCAAAACCATCAGTTATCGTTATTGTTACAATCTCTTCCAGCCAGTTGTATAACAAATTCAGAAGGTTTCTGCCTTTAACTTTGATACTTTTTTCTTCAATTTCTTGAATGTTTTTCAAATCAATTATAGTTTCAACAACTGATTTTCCAGCCACCGAAAATGCTTCCTCTAAATTTTTTGCCTTAACTTCGATAAATGCGTCAGTTGAATGTTCAAGATATCTGTAACTCATGGTTTTTTTATGAATTTCTGCTATTAATGAGTTAAAGTAAACAGCAAATCTTAAAGGTACTTTTTACGATTTTTTTTTGTTGGAACTACCACGGGGAATGAAGGACTTTGATATGGATGAAATGATAAAAATTGAATACGTCCGTCAAATATTTTTGAAGACATCTAAAGCTTTTAGGTTTAATTTAATCGAGCCTTCACCGATTGAACTTTTGTCCGTATTAGAAGCAAAGAGTGGACCATCCATTCGTGATGAGATATATCAATTCAAAGATAAGGGCGATAGGGAGGTAGCGCTAAGATTCGATTTTACCGTTGGTCTAACAAGGTATGCTACGTCACAAAAAAATCTGAAGTTACCAGCAAAATTTTCTTCATTTGGTGGTGTTTGGAGATACGATGAACCACAAAAAGGTAGATATAGATTCTTCCATCAATGGAACATTGAAACGTTTGGTAATCTAAATACGGAACATGATGCGGAGATTATAGAATTCACATCTAGATTTTTTGACAACCTTAAACTACAAAATATTAGTATAGACATCAACCATAGAAAATTAGCTGAATCGTACATCAGTCATATCTTTGAATCAAATGAAACCACTTTACTTCATGATATTTTCAGAGCTATAGACAAGATTCAAAAAAAATCAAAAAATGAAATATTGCAAGAATACAAACAAAAAGGATATTCTCCAGAAAAATTGGAAAAAATATTAGAGTTTTCTAATCTTAAGGGAACGCCATCAGAAATTCGTGCAAACTTTGATACTGACCAGTTGGCTGGTTGGGATGAATTATGTATTCTATATGATTTACTAACAAATAGAGGGATTGATAACATTAGGATTAATTTTGGTATTGTAAGAGGTCTTGATTATTACACAGGTATAGTCTTTGAAGCATTCGATAGTACTTCTGACTTGGGTGCATTAGTAGGTGGTGGAAGATATGATAGTCTATCAAAGGTTTTTGGTCGTGCTGATTTAGGAGCTACTGGAGTGGCAGGTGGCGTAGAAAGAATTATTCTACGTCTTGATGAGCA
>JACNGK010000094.1:0-4342 GCA_014384145.1 Nitrososphaerota archaeon | reverse complement strand
AAGTAAGAGCATGGATATCAAATATCATTGAATCAAAATGGGCGAATAAAGAATTAACAATTAACATGGATGAGAATCTTAAGGCTATTGTTGAAGTAGAAGAGACACGTTATAATGAAAATGAAGAAGTTGAACAGCATTACAAGTATAGGTAGGGGTGTTTGATAATTGCAAAGTACCACATCATCTCTTGACACACAATGCAGAAGTGATTTTCCCGTATTGGAAAGGAGAGTTAGAGACGATAAGGCGTTAGTATATTTGGATAATGCGGCAACTACTCAAAAACCAATTCAGGTTATAGACGCAATTACCGACTATTACAAAAACCATAACTCCAATATCCACAGGGCAGTACATGCTTTAGCAGAGGAGTCTACAGAGGCATTTGAGGTAACAAGGGACAAAGTTGCAAAATTCCTAAATGTTACAAATAGCAAGGAGATAATTTTTGTAAAAGGAACAACAGAGGCTATCAACTTAGTTGCTTATGCGTGGGGCAGAGATAATGTGCAAAAGGATGACATTGTTGTTACAACAGAGTATGAACACCATTCAAACATAGTTCCATGGCAGATACTTACACAGGAAACTGGTGCGGATCTCAAGTATATCGACATAGATGAAAATGGCGAATTAATGTTAGAACAACTTGATGAGCATCTTGCAACGGGTAAGGTAAAACTAGTTGCTGTTAGCCACGTTTCAAATGTTCTTGGAACAATAACTGATGTTAAAGAAGTTATAACTAAATGCAAAAACGCTGGCGCCAAAATTCTGATTGATGGTGCACAGGCGGTTCCACACATGAAAGTAGACATTGGTAATCTAGGATGTGATTTCTATGCCTTTTCGGCCCACAAAATGTTAGGTCCAACAGGAGTTGGTGTCCTATGGGCAAGAAAGGAATTACTAGAAAAAATGAGACCCTTCCAAGGCGGTGGAGATATGATAAGGGAAGTTCACAAATATGAAACCACTTACAATGATCTTCCATACAAGTTTGAGGCTGGAACACCTAATGTGGCTGACGTTATTTGTTTTTCAGCTGCAATTGATTATCTCACAAAAATTGGAATGAATAATGTTCGAAATCATGAAATTGAGTTAACAGAATATGCATTAGAAAAAATGTCCAAAGTTAAGGGCCTAGTCATTTACGGTCCTAAGGATCCTGAAAAACAAGGCGGTGTCATCTCATTCAATTTTAAAGATGTACATCCTCATGACGTTGCGACCATAGTTGACAAAAATGGTGTTGCAATAAGATCAGGACATCACTGTGCTCAAGTATTGATGGAGAAACTTGAAGTTGCTGCAACTAACCGTGCCAGCTTTTACATTTACACTACAAAGCAAGAGGTAGATGCTCTAATTAATTCACTTGAAGAGGTTGCCAAGGTGTTCAAATTAT
The DNA here is from genome assembly GCA_014384145.1 of Nitrososphaerota archaeon. Taxonomy (GTDB): domain Archaea; phylum Thermoproteota; class Nitrososphaeria; order Nitrososphaerales; family Nitrosopumilaceae; genus Nitrosopelagicus. Next base: position 2,928 of record JACNGK010000094.1, on the reverse strand, counting down.
GAGTGGGGATCCTATCTATACAGAAATGATAATTGAATATTCTAGAAACCCTTCAAATTTTGGTAAAATAGAAAATCCTCAGATACACAGACATGACAGTAATCCTCTCTGTGGTGATAGTATTGATTTGTATGTTAACACAGATGGGACTAAAATTACTGAAGTAAAATTTGATGGTAAGGGATGCGCCATATGCATGGCATGCACTTCCGTTTTAACTGAAATGATACAAAACAAAAATCTAGATGAAGTAAAAAATTTTCAAAAAGATGAATTATTAGCAGAACTTGGTCTGGAACACCTAATCAAAACAAGCCCAGTACGAATAAAGTGTGCATTGCTTTCATTAAAGGCATTGAAGTATGGAATTTATTCTTACTTTGTTGAAAAAATGGATGATGTAAAGGCTGCAGGAAACTTAAAAGAAGAAGCTGCATCTCTTTACTAGTATGGTTAACATTCCAATAACGATTAGTATTAGGAAAGTAATTTTTGAAAATTTTAATGATGTTGACCTAAGATTCAATAATGATCAAATTTTTGAAATTTTAAAACAGCATGAAATGATTGACCAGTCTTTAACAATAGACACTATGGACGTACACTTTAAGGAATTGTGCGATACTGAGATTTTGCGTAACATTGCACAGAATTTTACTACACAATGGTTCAAACTATTTGAACCAATTGAGAAAATTCAGTGTAATTCATGTAAAAAAGAAAGTTATCTTGTATCGTCTGAGAATAGGATCTGCCAAAATCCTAGTTGTGGTTCTACTTTTTAGCTTTGTATTTTTCTGCCGACTCCTCAAGAGCTTGAATCATTGGTAATTTGGTGGCAGTTAGATAACGTACCAATGCGCCACCAGCTGTACTGATATGTGTTATTTTTTCTGTCAAGCCGGATTTTTTTAAAGCAGATGAAAGATGACCTCCACTAACTATTGTTGTTGCCTTAGAAGCTGCTACTGCTTCTAGAAGTGCATTTGTTCCATAACCAAAATCTTCTTTTTCAAAAAATCCGGCAGGACCACTGATAAACACTGTTCCTGCTTCAGATATAATCTTGCCATAATGCTCTATGGTTTTTGGACCTAGGTCATAAATTTCATCATCCTTGTTTAATTCTCTAATATCCAGTTCTACTCTTTTTCCATTCTGTTCTATTGCTACATCTACCGGTGTTGAGAAAACATCTGGAAATTCTCCTATCAATGTGTGTGCTTTAGCAACAATTTCATCTTCTCTCTTAATTCCAAGAGTGGATCTTATTCTACCTTGGGCTCTTAAGAATACATTACCAATCAAGCCAGTAAGTAAAACATGATCAGCTCTACCATTTTCTATTAGCAATCTAATTGCTTCAAGTCTGTCTTCAACCTTTTTACCTCCTAAAACTAGTACATGAGGTGCTTTGGCTACACTCATAATTTCATCCAGTTTTTTAACTTCTTTTTCAACAAGGCGTCCTGCACATGCTGGAAGTATATATGGAAAACCTACAATTGATGGATGAGATCTATGTGCACTTGGAAACGAATCCAATACGCAAAGGTCTAATAATTTTGATAATCGTCTAACCATTATGGTTTTTGCAGCATTGGATCCAGAAAACTCATAATTTTCTTCAGCACACAATCTTAGATTATCCAGTAACAGAATTTCACCATCATTTAGTTTTTTTATTTCATTTTGTGCTGCAGAGCCCATAACATCATTGACATATGTTACCTTTCTATTCAACAGCTTTTCAAGTACTTCCGCGTGTTTTTCCATACTAGTATAATCTTTATTGCCAACTCTTCCCTGATGTGATGCAATTACAATTTTAGCATTATTTAACGAATTAATTGTTTCAACAATCTCTTCAATTCTTTTTGCCCCAGAAATTTCTAATGTGTCAGGATCTATAGGACAATTCATATCTACGCGTAAAAAAACAGTTTTACCTTTAAAGTCAAAATCATCAATAGTTAGGAATTTCACATATTTTCTCTTTTGATTCCTGTTAAAATCTTTTAGTCCTTCCTATTATCAGCAAAACTAAAAATGATCGTACAGAAAAGTGATTAATGCAGAAATTTATCTTTGAAATACGTTCACGTGGGTTTTTCCTGTTGGTAATAGCATTCTTGATTATATCTGGATTAGTATATGCAGAAGTTACTGAGCAATTTGACGAGTCTTCTATACTACATTTTCAATCTGCAGCAGGCAATGCACCACTAGATCTTTTGATGTGGGTTTTGACAGAAATTGGTGGAATAATTCCAATCATGATCTTTTGTTTTGTGATGTTTATATGGCGAAAAACTAGACGTATGGGTCTCATACTGTTGCTTGCCATCTTGATCGGTACAGTGGTGTCTGGATATTTGAAGGATTATGTGGTTGACCGTCCAAGACCAGATCTTGAATATATTGGCAGTGAATTGCCTATGGATGTAGAAAGTGATACTACAGTTTTGGGTGGTAAGGGTTCGTTTCCATCAGGACATGTAACGCGTGCGTCTGCACTTGCATTTGTCCTGGGTTATGCACTTTCAGATAGGTTTCCACGTGGTTGGGTTCTTTTGTGGATTTTTCCTGTATCCATGGCATTAAGCAGAATCTATCTACTACAACACTACCCAATGGATGTAATCGGTGGTGTTTTATTTGGAATTATAATAGCCGCAATACTTGCAAACAAGCTTAAGCTTTCTGAATATCTAAATAGTTCAAAAGTCTAATTCTTCTACAACCTTAGAACTGACTAACACAATACCATAATGTTCCTTGTCATGATGATATGTCCAATATCTAATATCCCTCTCCTGATTTTCTTTCCTTAAACTAGAAGTAACAGTTGTGGTAACTATGTATCCAATTCGCTTCGCAGTCTTTTTCGATGCTTTTGGCATCAACACTTTGAATCCTTTTTTTTCT
>JACNGK010000134.1:0-4423 GCA_014384145.1 Nitrososphaerota archaeon | reverse complement strand
TCTTAAAAATCGTGGTAGCCTTTTCACCAGATACTTTGCTAATTTGAAAAAATATTTTATATTGGTGTTGTGATGGGTCACCCTTCAAAATATCAAATAATGTAACTTCTACCACTCTTCCTACAGCATTCTTGTCATCTGTTATCGGAATATATGCTACAGGTATGTTGTTAAATGAATCTGGTGCCAAAACCGTTATCCATTTTTTTTCTTTCCATTTATCCTTGATTTTTCGTGTTTTTCTAACCAATTACTATCGCCCTCTGATTCCAAAATATAAGTTGTATCGGAGTCAGATTATTTTTTTGCCCATGTATTTTTGTAAAACATTTGGAATGTTTACATGTCCATCTTTGGTTTGAAAATTTTCAATTATTGCAACCATGGTTCGTTCAGTAGCAACAAGAGTACTGTTTAAGGTATGAGCATACTGTGTCTCTTCATTTGTTTTATCCCTAAATCTAATTTTTAGTCTTCTAGATTGATAATCTAGGCAGTTTGAGCACGAAACCACTTCTCTGTAAGCATTTTGACCTGCCATCCATACCTCTAAATCATATGTTTTCGCGGAAATCTTACCCATATCACCACTTGATAAAAGAACTACTCTATGTGGAATCTCTAGCTTTTGAAAAAATTCTTCTGTGACACCAATCATCTTTTCATGCTCTTTCCAAGAATCTTCAGGTTTTGAGAAAATAATCTGTTCTATCTTTTCAAATTGGTGAACTCTGAAAATTCCTTTCTGATCCTTTCCGTGTGCACCCGCCTCTTTTCTAAAACATGGACTAATAGCAGCACATCTAGCAGGGAGTGAATTTCCATCTAATATTTCATCAGCATACATTGAAACCATGGAATGCTCAGATGTGCCAATTAGATAGAGATCTTGATCTTCAATCTTGTAGATAACGTCTTCAAAGTCATCTAATATTACAGCACCCTCCATTGCCTTTCTATTAATCATGTATGGTGGTTGGGACAAAGTGTATCCTTTTTCCGATAAAAAATCCAAACCAAACTGAATTAACGACTGATTTAGCTTGACCAAGTCATCCTTTAGATAGTAAAATCTTGCACCGGCAGTCTTAGCTGCCCTTTCAAGCTCTAGCAAATTTAGATTTTCAGAAATGTCTATGTGATCTTTTACTTCAAAGTCAAATTTAGGGATCGTACCCCATTTTCGAATTTCTTTGTTTGCAGAATCATCTCCACAAGGGACTGATTCATGAAGCACATTAGGGATTTTTAGGGCAAGTTTTGAGTATTTTAATTCAGTCTCATGCTGAACTTCTTCCAGCTTGGCAAGCTCTTGAGAAACCAATTGCATTTCCTGGATTATTGGAGTAACTTCACTACCGGTTTTTTTTGCCTCTGAAATTTTGATGGACATTTCATTTTTCTTCTTTCTTAGTTCGTCAGTACTAATTATCATCTCTCTTCGTTTTTTATCAAGTTCCAGTAGTGAATCAAGGTCAAATTGTACATCTCTATCTTTGAGCATTTTTCTAATGTTTTCTGGATTCTCACGAATCATTTTCATGTCAAGCATTATTCAATTATCTCCGATACCAGTTTTACATGTTCTAACACTTCATCCACTGTAGCTACCAACTTCTCTGTATCCCCTATACTTTGAAAATTAAAAACAAGTTTGTTATCAATATTCGTGATTTCAAATGATAAACCTTTTGGGAAATTAACATTATCCGGTTCTAATGCATTTTTAATTGCAGCAGCCTTTTTTTTTGAAATATTATTGAGAGTTACTTGTACATTGCATTTTAGCGACATTTTCCTCTAATAATGAATAAATTCATACAATTTGTCTTTAGTTATTTTGGTTCCACTACTATTCTAGTTGAGCCACTAGAGCTTTGTATTTCCATTTTTGGGAAATTCGACCAATTTTTTTGTAGTATACTGATAAACGGTGAACTTTGGCCTCGATTAACTCGAGTGAACGTACATTTCTGTTATCCTTTTTATTTATCTTGAGATGTTTTTGTAATCCTATTGCCTTCATAACTATATTATTCAGATCTTCAGGAAGCTCGGGATTTAGATCATTTTCTTCTAAAACTTTCGTAATTGTCTTTTTTATGATAGGCTTTACAAGTGGAATGGAATGTTGATCCCTTAGTTTTACACCAATTTGACTAGCTGCGAGATCCTCTTTTGCATACTTTATGATCAATTCTTCAATCTCCTTTGGATCTTGCGTTATCCAAGATGGCGCCTTAGGATTTAACGGCCTGGTAGAGTGTGATTTACCATAATTATGTGAATGTAGTCTGCCCACGAATCCAAATTCTTAAAAACCAACATAAACGTTTCTTGAACACTCTGATCTACTGAATTCCCAGCATTGAAACTGAGAAAAAAGTTAAATAATAACGGGTATGAGATTTCATCAGGTTAAAATGAATATAACAATGATTTTGAGTGTTAGTATCATGGCAATATTTACTATTGGTACAATCTCAATGGTTCCTGTAGCCTTAGCATATTCTGGATTAGGCGCTGAGGGTGGAATCACACTTGAAGAACATTTAGAGTTAGCAGAAAGAAAAGTTCAGAAAGCTGCAGATAATCCTGCAACAGGTTCAGGAACTCCTTATCTTGATGCTGGCGGTGTTCTCGGAGCTTCTCTAATTGCAGGGGCAATATTTGGTGGAATCGCTACTGCCTTCTTTGTAAGAGGAAAATCTGGTAGATACGCTGCATACGGACGCGGTTAATTATCTACATCTTTACTTATTTTATGAAATTTTCTAATTCTATTTAGCTTATTTTTGATCTTAGTACTTTCGTTGATTGCTGATAATTACAGAAATGTATATATGCATTCCAATTAGTCAAATTATTGATGATTCCTATCTTTGGTGCACTACTTAGCATTCTATCTAGTGTAACTGGCCAAATAGGACCAAACTACGATCCACTGTTTTATGACGTTATGTTGTACATCTTTGGTACAATGATGTTCTCAATATTCCTGCTTGCAGTAATTGGATATTGGATTAGAGTTCACGGATGGTCATACAAGGACAACCGTGAGAGATGGGTTGATGAGTTGGATGGACACTTTGAAAACGAAGGCATAGGTCTTATTCCAGACAACGGAAAATACTGGTAAAAATACCAATTTTCATTATTTTTTATATTCTAGACTAACAGGTTTTTTTATTTGCATGTCTTTCTATTTTTATGACAGAACCTGAACCTGAGCAAGACACTGAATATGAGGGGAGTCATTTCACTCCTGACATAATTTGTCCTTTCTGCCATCAGAATGTAAAAAAACATGCCAAAGATTGTATTGGAAAGAGATTTACATATACAGCTAAGGACAGATCTGAAAATTCTGAAAGGCTAAGGAAACTTTACAAAAATCGATAAATCATGAAATAAAGCTTTCAAAGGTTGTTTGTGACCATTGTAATACAGCCTGAATGTCTTCCTCTACCAAATCAGCCTTAATTTCAGTATTCTTCTTCATGTCACCACAAACTGCAAGATGTAGATTCTTTCTGGATTTTAATTTGATAGAATTAACAGATTCTGCAAAGAATTTCATGCTTTCAGCTGTTGATGAAAATATCACTATTACCATTATGCCCATTCCTGACTTCCAAACTTTAGTTAGAAACTTCTGTAAATCAAGGTCAAATAAAACATCAATAGATGAGGACATGTCACCTAGGGAATAAACCTGCCAGCCATCTGCATGAAAAGAAGCTGATGCGGCCTCTGAAAAGAGAGTGCTTTGATAGTCGGCTGCTATCATAATTACGTTCTTTTTCATGTCAACCTCAAAATTTCCAAGATTGATTATTTGTATCGAGTTTGAAATGATTTTTTCAAGAAAATTGAGTTCGGATTTACCAATTTTACCCTGATCAAAAATACCATATACTGACTGTATTGCAGGAACAATAATCTCCGTTATGAGCTTCACTGGTTGTGTTGTAGAATGAAAAGAGTTTCTAACCAGGTTATATGCCAGTTTTTCCTTTCGTGCGGTCAGATATTCAAGGTATTTGGTTTTAACTTTGAAAAAATCTTCTGGAAAATGAAATTTTTCTGTACCATCTTCTATAAACCAGAGATTAACATTACCAATGTTTTTTTGTTTAACGAAACCTTCAGCGGCAAACACATTAAGATATTTTGTTGTCGTAATACGATTAATGTTCAAACGTTCAGAAATTTCAAGCCCGGAAAGTCCTGTCTTAGAACTACTCAGTAAATCTACTAGTTTCTCTTTTATTTCCTCAATTTGATATCCTCTTGTCATGATGATAAACTGCATTTATCTGGTATAAGGCTGATTCTCACTGCTAAAAAAAATACTAACAAAAAACATTATATAGTTGAGTACTTTAATTTACGGTAAGGTACATAATATGCCAAAACCAGG
>JACNGK010000093.1:0-4449 GCA_014384145.1 Nitrososphaerota archaeon | reverse complement strand
AGTTTGCCTGAACCATAGATTCCGCAAAAAGTTGCCTGAAAGCCCAATTCTGAGGCCTTTTGTGCCAAAATCATATCCTCCATGGAATCACCAACATAGAGGCAACTTTTTGAATCTAGACCCTTCATTGCTCTGATTAGTGACTGTGGATTTGGCTTGGCAAGATCTCGTGATTCGTCCTCAAGAAAAACAGAGTTTTCTACATTAAATTGATTCAAGATTTCTTTTAGTGATGAACTAATAGCGTTAAACCCCCTACCAGTAACAATTGCAATTTTATCATTGAATTTTTTCTTCAGCGCTTCAATCAATTCAGAGTTTACAATAACCTTGTCATTTTCTATAAATCCCTTTTCAGAGAAATTGGATTTTTTCTGGAAAATTTTGCTATATAGTTCTGGACCGAAAAACAACTGATCAAATATTGCGTGGATCAAATCGTTTTTGTCTGTGCTTGGATAACCCAATCTCGATTTTATATCTGCAATATCCACATCAATTTTGTTCAGAAAATCTTCGATATACGCTATTCCGGTATCATCCGCATTGTTAAGTACGTCAAGAATTAATTCGGCAGGATCTTTGTTTAGTTTCTTGGCAGCAATGAAACACAAAATTCCAGAATACGTGATGTCTATTTCATCGTTGAAACCGCCAGTTGATTTGAATTTTAAAAGTATTTCATTAGTTAATGGTGTGTCTACAGTAATGTCTGCTGTTTCTTTTAGTACATAGGAAATGGTTTTGTTTATCGTTACATCGTATGACTTGGTTACATCAATCAAAACTCCATCACAATCAAATATAATGGAATCAAACTCGTCAGCTTTCATCTAACCAGATCACGTATCGCAAGTAAAAATTTCGAGTTCATTTCTTTGGTTCCGATTGTGACCCTAAGACATCCCTTGTGTTTTCCAAGTTTTCCCAATTTTCTTATTGAGATTCCCTGTTCCGCTAGGGCATTATAGACACGACTGTCCGAGCCTTTGGCGTCAAATAGTACGTAATTTGCTTTGGAGTCAAATACTTCAAAAATATCGTAGATTCTTAGATTTTTAATCACGCGCGCTCTTTCTTTTTTAATTAAGGAAAAAATTGATGATATTTGCTTTGACTTCTGTAACGCTAAGATTCCCACCTCAATTGCAAGTGAGTTGAGCGGATATGGATACTGAATTACCCGTGAAAAGATGTCAGTGAATCTTTTGTTTGCAACAAAATAACCCAGTCTCAAGCCTGCCAATCCAAATGCCTTTGAGAATGTTCTGATGACAATTAGATTGTCATTATTTTTTACTAGATTGACTACTGAATAATCTGAAAATTCTCCATAGGCCTCATCTATGATGATAGGACCATTGAATTTTTTGATGATTTTTTGAATGTCCTGTTTTGAAAATTGAAAGCCCGTAGGATTGTTTGGCGAGTCAATGTAGATCAAGTCTGCATTTTTTGATTTTGACAAAAACTGATCAACATCAAGAGTCATCCCTTCAGAAAACTGCACCTTGATCATTTTGACTCCGTAAAGCTTGCATCTCTCTTCAAAAAACGCAAAAGTAGGCTCTGATGTCAGAATTCTAGTTTTTCTTGTGCAAAAGTTCGCCAGAAACAAATCAAGTATTTGGTCAGAACCGTTTCCGATTCCGACCATGTTTGATGGGACTTTGAGATACTCGGATAGCTTGGCAACTAGTTTTTCTGTTCCGCCCAACGGATACTCCCTAATGTCACAGCGTCTTTTCGCAGCGTTGATTAGCCCTAACTGAAATTGTTTCCCGATGACAAAGTTCTCGTTAGAGTCCAGCTTTAACGAACCAGAAATCTTCTTTGGTTTTTCATATCCAGAGAGTTTTGACAACTCGTTTAGTTTCTTTTGGAATTCCTTGTTCAATCTAATCTCCTCTTTACTGCCTTGTAGTGGTTTGGTAAGTCTTCTGCATCTGTTAGTGTTTTTAGTGATTTTGAAATCTTTCCTAATGATGATTTGGAAGATGCAGCTATAGTCTGTAGCTTCATAAAATCTAAAAGAGACAATCCACCCCTTGTTCTTCCAAATCCATTGGTTGGAAGTATGTGATTGGTACCCAGCAGGTAATCACTTGCAGCAGATGGTGTATTTTTTCCTATGAGCACTAAACCTGCACCAGTAATCTTTTTTGATACTTGTTTTGGATTTTTCACCATCAACTCCATGTGTTCCGGTGCAATCTTGTTTGCCAATCCGATTATTTCCTTTTCATTCTTGCATACTGCAATGAAACCATTTTTTGATATACTTTCTTTGATTATTGAGCTTCTTTCAGTACCTGGAATTAGTTTTTCAATTGATTTTTGAATTTGTTTCGCCATGGTTTTTGACCGTGTTATGACAAAGCACATTGTATCCTTACTGTGTTCTGCCTGAGAAATCAGATCTAATGCTATTAGTTCAGGATCTGAACTTGCATCAGCTATAATTCCAAGTTCTGTTGGTCCTGCAATCATGTCAATTGCAGTTTGATCACTCACAAGCCATTTTGCAATGCTGACAAATTTCCCTCCAGGTCCAACAATTTTGTCAACTTTTGATATGGATTTTGTTCCATATGCCAATGCACCAATTGCCTGTGCGCCACCAATTTTGTAAATCTCAGTAACACCACACATCTTTGCAGCCGTAATTGTTAATGGATCAATTTTTCCATCAGGACCAGGTGGGGAGACAACTACAATTCTCTTAACGCCTGCCTTTCTTGCAGGCATTACAGACATGATTACAGAGCTAGGATATCTAGCTTGACCTCCAGGAATGTAACAACCTACGCTTGGAATTGGTACAAATTTTCTGGAGCCACTAATCTGTATCTTGGGCAAGGAGTTCGAGAGATGAGCTGACATGGTTTGGAGTGCAGTAACTTCCTCACGACTAATTTTAGACCGTGCTTCCTTGATCTCTTTCGCACTTACGCGCAGTTGTGAAGTCTTTCTTCCATTGAATTTTCGTTCGTATTTTTTAACAGCAGAATCTCCATTTTTTCTTACGTCATTCAGTATTGACTGAACTGTTTTCCTGTCTTTTTCTGAGGTCTTTTGACGTCTGGATTCTACAAAACTGTCAATATTACGAACCTGTAATATCTTGATCAATTCTCTTCGTCACGTTTTATCTCCTCAAGTTCCAGTATTTGTCTTGGCTCGTGAACTACCAATCCCTGCGCAAGCTTTCTTAGTTTAGGAACTAATTTGTGAAATTCTGACTTGGGGATTACAGTGTTTACGCCATACCAGCCATCCTCACTGAGTGGGCTGATGGTAGGTCTCTTAAGAGAGGTAATTTCGGTTAGCAGTTTATTCAGATTCTTCTCCTGTACGTTCATGTAAATGTGCAGGTACTTTCTGCCCTGAACAGCGCCTCTCATTAGTGTAACAATATCAAATATTTTCTGACGTTTTTGTTTGTCCTTTAGAGATTTCTTATTGGCAATCAAGTGTGCGCTTGACTCCATAACTGTATCAACTATCTTCAGTTGGTTTTGTTTCAAAGTTGTTCCTGTCTCGGTTACATCCATTATAGCGTCAACATCTTCTGGTGGTTTGGCTTCTGTTGCGCCGAACGATAGATGAATCTGAACATTTTTGTTAGTTCCCAAGCGTAGCCAAGGAGTAACAATTTGAGGGTCTTTTGAGCCGTAGAGTTTTTTGTAGGATTTACAGTTTTTGATAAACTTTGAAGCGTTTGTAAGATATTCTGATGAAATTCTAAGTATCTTTTTCTTCTTTCCATAAGCCAAAATCATGTCGTCAAGTGACTTGTACTTGTAACTGTCAGGAATAGCAATTACAAGTTTAATTTTTCCGTATTCTAAATCAAGCAGAGATTCAACGTCTGCCTTGTTTTCATTAACCCAATCCTGTCCAGTAATGCCTACGTCATACAAACCGTCTCCAACTAAGGTTGGAATCTCTTGAGGACGAAGCATTTTAACTTGAATATCTGGGTCATCCAAGAATACGCGGTATGTTCTTGGTCTTCGCCTAACTTTTGTCCAAGATTCTTCTAGTAGTTTGAATGTAGCCTCTTCTAGGCTTCCTTTAGGAATTGAAAATTTTACTGGTGCAATTTTTATCAAGACATTTCTAGCTAATATAAATGCGATCTGTCAATTTTTGCTTTCTTTTCTGGCATGAAGCTTCATGTGCCCCTTCTGGATTCCCTCGGTGACCAATGCACGCATTGCTGCAAAGTTTTGAGCCAAGCCTGCTGCTGCCATAATGCATGAAAGCTCGTTAGCAGTAGAAACCCCAAGTATCTTTGTACAAATTTTAGCAATTGGATGATGTTGAATAACTCCACCAACTATACCAACAGAAAGCGGCAATTCAAAGTCTCCAACTAAATTTCCGTCTGCGTCTTTTGCCCATTTTGTCAAGGAACGATAAGAACCACTCTTAGCTGCATATGCA
>JACNGK010000070.1:0-4463 GCA_014384145.1 Nitrososphaerota archaeon | reverse complement strand
TCAGTAGCAATAATTGCACCACCATTTTTACAAGCATTATAGACTTCCCAGCCAGTTTGATCTTCCTTATTTCCCATTTGCATCTTGTTCATGTTTTTGGCCCATGAACAAACACTCCAAACAGAATTATTGTTGTTTAGCTGGTTTTCAATAAATGAATCATGTCCTGATCCTTTTGCTGTTGGACTAACTAAAATAAAGAATAGATCATTATAGGTACAAGCTGATTTAACTCCAAGATCTCCAACGCATGTTATTTCAGGATTTTTTTTTAGTCTGTCATATAATTTGTCTTGGTAGCCATCCCTTATCGGTCCTTCATACCATGCTTTGGCATCATGTTCACCAACTGATGCAAAGTATGGAAAATCATCTCCTAACACATTTGAGATCATTCTATCCCATTTGTCAGGATCATCACCGTAATCAAGATCTCCCTGATGTAACACCATCTGTGCCTTTTCATCTTTTATGAGCTCTAAAACTGAAACTGATGCTGGACCATGACCTTGATCCCCGATAAACGCTACACGAAATTCAGTAACGCTATGTGTTTCTTCAAGCATGATTATTCCGTTTGAGATAAGCCACTGTATACCAGACACAAACGAACTGTCATCTATCTGACCATCTGCCCACCATCCAGCGTTGTTCTTGATCCAGCCAGGAATTACATTGTCAGATCCTGCTCCCTGCTCAGTTGGTGGAATTGTTATTACATCGTTTGAGATTAGCCACTGAAGTCCGGAAACAAATGTGTTGTCGTCTATCTGACCATCTGCCCACCATCCAGCGTTGTTCTTTATCCAAGAGGGTATTTCAAAGTCTTGTGCAAACACGCTAGGAGCTACAACAACTGCTAACAAAATCACCAGAACGGTACAAAACAAGCATCTCATCCTATAACATTAATCTTGTTTCTATAAAATCTAATCTCGATTACAGACTTTTGGAATAATATAGACGAAAACATATTTACTCACGTTTGTCGGTAAACTAGTAGTTTTATGACGATAAAAGACAAAGTTGCTATTATTACAGGAGCAAGCAGCGGCATTGGTTATACTACTGCATTAACACTATCCAAGGCTGGGGCAAAAGTTGCAATAGGTGCCAGGCGAACTGATAAGCTTGATCAGCTGGAAAATGAAATTAAAAAGAATGGAGGGGAGGTACTATCCAAAAAGCTAGACGTTACAAAAAAAGATGAATGTGATGCTTTTGTTGATCAGATAATAAAAAAATGGGGAACTGTTGACATTTTAGTTAATAATGCAGGCTTGATGCCACTTAGCTTCGTAAAAAGCCTCAAAGTTGATGAATGGGAACAGATGATCGACGTGAACATTAAAGGAGTATTATTTTGTACTGCAGCAGTTATCTTACATATGAAAGAAAAAAAATCGGGTCATATCATTAACATTTCATCAGTTGCTGGCAGAGTGGTATTTCCATCTGGAAGCGTATATTGTGCAACAAAGCATGCTGTTACCGCTTTTAGCGAGGGATTAAGGCAAGAATTCAGTGCACGTTCAAACATTAGGGTAACATGCATTGAACCAGGAGTAGTTGAAACTGAACTACTAAACACAATAACTGATGAATCGTTACAAAGTTTTATCGAGACGTCAAAAAAGACACAAGGACTAAAAGCAGATGATATCGCAAACGCAATTTTATTTGCCGTGCAATCACCAGAACATATGAATGTGAATGAAATACTGGTAAGACCTACTACTCAAGAACGATAACGTTTTCAGGTTAAACCATCAGACGGTTTAATAATTTCACAATTTGTGCCTAAAACAGGGATCGTGGTCTAGCTTGGTATGATACTAGCCTGGGGGGCTAGTGGTCGCAGGTTCAAATCCTGCCGGTCCCATTATAGTTTCAAAACAGATAACAAACTCTCAAAACTATCTCTGGTACCTTCCCGTTTGTATCTGCGTAACACTGAAATCATTTTTTGTTTTTTAGGAATTTTATATACACAACCTATGATTTTCGAAATTCCAGATCCTATGCAAAGGGCCTGAGTTGCAGATGTTACATTTGAAACTTTTCTATCTGTACTTGAACTTTCAAAATCAATAACAGTAATTTTCTTACCAACAATCACATGTTTTGATAAATTGCTCAGCTCTCCATGATCCAAACCGATTCTGTCCAGACTATAACAATCTTCCAGAATTTTTTTAATTACAGTTTTAAGCTGTGGGGAATTTCCTTTCTTCCTTAAACTACTAACCCAATCACCAATTTTTTTACCTTCTAAATATTCCATCACCAAGAAATTTTTACTAAAATTTACTAATTTTGGTCCCACATTAGATTGATTTGTTATTCCAAGCAATTCTGCTTCTTTTTTCAAATTTTTTCTGGGAGAGTCATTCCGTCTGATTTTTACAGCAACTTTTTTTCTTCCTATTTTACCTAAAACTACTACTCCTACGTATCCCTTGCCTAGTATGCTAATAGTGCCTACTTGTAACTCACCTTGAAATGAAATACTCTCGACACCAAGAGCCTTCAATTCTTTTATTCGTGATTTTATCTGTGCCCTAGTTCCCTTTGGATAAACCCAGATGTCCGAATATGGAGATTCAGTTATTTTACTAATTTTAACGAAAGATTGTTTCATCTGTTACGGCAATGTTTGCAATTGCCTCTTTAATGGATTTTGTTGAAACCTTATTTGCATCAATAATTTTTACACCTTTTTTGAAATCCTTCTCAAGTCCCTTCGGTATACCAGAATTTTTTAGATTATTCTTCAAAATGTCTTGCAAAAATAATTTTACATCATCATGTTGTCGTTTCTGTAAGGATTGTATTTTACCTTCCTCGTTAATCCACATAAGCTGGCTTTTTTTTAGGTTTGCCGCAATAAATTTTTCACAGTGTTCTTTACTAGATATTTCTGGGCCGCTTCTGACTAAGACATTTTCAATTTTTTTTGCATGCAATAAAAATATCAGCGCCGCATTTTCCTTTTCATCCTTCACTGACGAATTTCTTAAAACAGTAAATCCGCCCAGTTCTAACTGAGTTTTTAGCGCATTTGATGCACGTTTTATTTGACCCCAAACAATATCATCGCTTCTTTCTTTAACCCTGAATTGGACGACAATAATTTTGTCAGTATTTCTCATAATACGCTTAGAAATCGGTTTTTTAAAAAAATTCTTAGATGGGTTCCTCAGGAATGCCCTGCTTGCTAATACAAACTTCCCTAAATTTTCTATTGAAATTGCAGTTCCAAGATTTCTGTTATTATCGATCGGATCAATTATCACAACAAACGAATCGAATTTTTTTGTAGATTTTCCAATAACTTGCCCTTTCTTCAATTCAGAAATTTTCTTTATTGTTTTTTCGAAGCTACCAAAGTAGAAAATTAGTGCCTCCGTTACATATCCACTAAAACCCTCTTTGGCTATTTCTGCCCCATAAACTTCAATATGCTGCAAAAACTTTTTGAGAATTCTTACATCTCCTTTCATAGAATTTGATAATTTTTGTAACATGAATTTTGTATGATATATAGATCTGTCTGTAGCACTTTTCCATTCCCCCTTGTTTACATCGTAACACGGAACAACGTTTACTCTAGTTCCATCAATAATCGCTTCTACAAACGGATGCTCTGCATGTCTAGTGTATGGCTTGTATTTTTTTAATGATTCAAAACCTATCTCTGTTCCAATATTTCTAAAATCCTTTTCAGATGTTTTTTTGTTGAATTTAACAAAGATATCAATGTCAACATTGTCTACAGGTTTTTCTGGTACCCATGTACCCTTAGCATATGAACCGCCTAACTCAAAACCAACCACTTGAGGATATTTTTCTATACATTCACCTACTAAATCACAGGCAATTTTAGCAATCCGCTGTTTTTTTTGTTGTAATTTTTTTGGTGGCACTGCCTCTTTTTTTACACCATTTAAGATAGAGTTCATCACTTTCCTTTCACAACCAACAGATCTGTATAAATTGGGCCGATAGAAGTAAGTTCGCTTTTCTTTAATTTGATTTCTGAGACTAATTGTTTTCCAAAAGAACCCGATGAAAATTTCTCTAATTTGCTTGACAGATCTTCAATCTTATTTTTTACTCTGAATATAGTTACATGCGGTTTGAATTTTTTATCTGGACTAAAACCAAGATGTGACAGCTTCGAGTGTATCATCCCTGCAAGTTTTTCAAGTTCACTGATGCCATCAGTAACTCCAATCCAAATTACCCGTGGGGAATTTGGCTTGGGAAAAACTCCAATGCTCGCAAAACTTATCAAAAATGAGGAAAATTCTATACTGTTTAAAGCATTAGAAATTTTTCCTACCATCTCCTCCGAAACTTCTCCTAAAAACTGTACAGTAAAATGCATGTTATGAAGTTCCACTGGTTTAGCTTTGATGTTTAATTCAGTCTGAATTTTATGAATGGAGTTTAAAACATCT
>JACNGK010000100.1:0-4519 GCA_014384145.1 Nitrososphaerota archaeon | reverse complement strand
GTATTATCCTCGCAGCCATCATAGGAGTGGTATTTGTTGGAGCCCAGATAAACCCAGATAACCCCGAAAATGAGAAAAGTCCGAATTCAGAGGTTTGGAGCACTCGCATGGTTGGCTCTGAAGTTTCCCATAGTGGTACTAGTGAATATCGATCGTGTCCTATTTGGAATGGTGATGCTCACCAATATTCCTCGATCACATTAACAATTAAAGTTCCGTACAAATTTGATTTTGTCGCAATGGGAGACTCACCAAAATGGATAAAAATCTCAGTCGGTGATTTCTCTGAATTGTTGTATTTGGAGGGAACGTTGGTAGATACTGGAATTTCTGAATATTACACATGGGACTATGTTGGAAATAAAGAATTTTCCCTGACTAAGGTTTGCAAAGATTGTGACATCACAGTTGAGCGGCATGGAAATTTGGAAGGCTCAGTAACCATATCGTTATTGCAATAAAATAGAAATAACCTATTGAATAGTGAAAAGTGAGATAATTGGCAAATAACAAAAAAAAGCAAAGACGGAATATGATTATTATTTTGGCATCAATCTGGTTTGTAGTTACGCTCCCCTTACCTTGGATGGTTACTGGTGATGTAGGTCAAGGCCAACTATCCACTCTTCTACCAATTATCGGTCTGATCTCAATACCTTTTGTAGCGCTTGGCATTGCTTGGACTTTGAAGCCAGAGTTAACAACCTAGTTAGTTTTTGAACCAAGACTGATTTTCCAAATAATCGAGCTCTTTTACAATAGATTCCAATTTTTGGGTAATTACCATATCTGATTGAAATTGTTCAAACATCTCCTTTTCCTCTTCTTTAGAAATAATCTCTTTTTCTGCCCGCTCGAAAAAATCCTCTTCCTTTGATATATGATCATTCAGATAAATCGAATAAGTTCTTAGGAATCGTGCTACGGGCTCACTAGAATCTTCTCCATTTTTCCAACGTTTTAGGTGAAGTGTGATTTTATAGGCTATGTTCCTGCTAAACTCATGCTCTATCAGTAGTGCCCGAATCTCTTTTTTGAGATGATCATAACTGGCAACACAAGGAAAGTATGAATCCTCTTCCCTAGAATAATGGATTGAATCCAGAAATTCTGAAATGATGTTGGTAATCTTCTCCAAATCAGCGAATGGGATAGTTTTTCCAGAATTTATCTCGGAATAGCATTTTGAAATAATCTTGTCTAGTCTTTTGATTTGTTTGTGATCATCTCTAAGAGTGTCTGTAGCGCTCAACTATTCAAAATTTGTAAGCTGTCTTATAATTTGTATATGACCTAATCTAGTTTTTACGTACCGATAATTGACATAGTTGTAATGAATTTGGTATTCTTGGCTTTGTTAGACAATTTTGTCTCTTTTTTCAGAGACGAGGTTTTCTCTAATGTTGATACCAGTGAACTTGCAGGCAGAAATGTAAGAGATGTACTGAAATCATATTTCGAAGAAAACCCTATCTCTGAACCAGATCCTGGGGGATCTGGCTATAATTTTCTTCCAGAGGGAATAGCAAATTTACAAAATATTTTAGCTAACTTATCATTTGGAGATTCTCTAGTTGCTTCAGCACCAATTTTGCTTCTTGCCGCCAGCGTGGTAATAATAATGGGCGTCTTGGGAGAAGCATTTTTCAAAAAAACTGGCATTCCAGATATCTTGTTTTTGATGGTTTTGGGAATAGTTATTGGACCAGTTTTGGGAATAATTCAGCCTGAAGCAGTACTAAAAATTGTTCCTTACTTTGCTGCTGTTGCGTTGATAATTATCATGTTTGATGGTGGGTTGAATCTTCACATAGGTAAGGTCTTAAAGACCGCACATTTTGCTGTAATTCTTGTAATTGTGGGATTTGCAATTTCAGTTGGTATTGTTGCTGCGCTTGCTCATTATGGTTTGGGGTGGGAGTGGATAGACAGTATTCTGCTTGGGTCAATAGTTGGTGGTAGCAGCTCTATCATTGTCTTCGGTCTTGTACAAAAAATCCACATATCTGATGATGCAAAATCCATGCTTAGTTTCGAATCTGCACTGACTGATATTTTTGCCGTCATTATTGCGTTCGTTTTGTTTGAGGCAATGTTGTCTGGAGAATTTAGCCTTGATCTGTTGGGAGCGACAATTGGAAAGGCCATTATGGTCGGTCTTGTGCTGGGTCTTGGGGTTGGAATTCCCTGGATGTTTGTGATATCAAAGCTGAAAAATGCTCAACACAGCTACATGCTAACAATCGGAATGATATTTTTGTTGTTTTTCCTAGCCACTTCATTTGGTGAGTCAGGAGCCCTAACAGCTCTTGTGTTCGGATTAATGCTTGGAAAAAAGACATACTTCTCACGGCTTCTCAAAATCAAGTTTCCAGAGGATACCATAGACAACTCACTACACAGTCAAGTTACTTTTCTAGTAAGATCGTTTTTCTTTGTTTTTGTAGGATTGCTGGCAAGCTTTGCCCAAATTGAATATGTTATCTTTGGTGTTATAGCTGCGCTCGCAATTTATGTAGGCAGAATAATTATCACACATTCAGTTCTTGTTAGGGGTTTTTCTAAACTTGATAAAAAAGTAACATCAGTTATGATACCACGTGGTCTGGCGGCTGCAGTGTTGGCTACATTTCCACTGTCAATGGGACTCCCGAATGCAGAGGCATATCCACAAATCATCTTTTTCGTTGTCATAACATCTGTTATTATTACCACAATTGGCTTAGGTGGTGCAAAAAAAATTCCGCCTCCAGAAAGTCAGAGTGGTGGTTTCGTTAAAGATAAAAAATAAAAATTATTGGGAGTCTTTTAGTCCCTTGTAGCGATTTCTGATAGTTACTTCTGTAACATTGGCTGCTTCTGCAATATCTCTTTGTGTTTTATCTTCACCATTTTTGACACATGAAAGATATAACGCAGCTGCTGCCAATCCCATAGGATCCTTTCCTGCAGATATTTCATTTTCTTGTGCAAGTTTTAAGACTTTAATTGCATGTCTCTTTGTTTTTTCCTGTATTCCAATTTTGCTTGCTATGCGTGCTATACATTGAATAGAATCCGTAACTGGCATCTTTAGATCTAATTCTTTGATAAGAAGTCTGTAACATCTTGCAATGTCTTTTCGTTTTATATTTGCAGCCTGTTCTACATCTTTAAGATTTCTTGGAGTTTCAGTATCTCTGCAAGCAGCATATAATGCTGATGCCATTAAGGCAGAGATTGATCTTCCTCTAACTAATCCTTTGTCCAGTGCTTTTCTGTAAATGTAAGCTGCTTTTTCTATCACTGCGTCAGATATAGCAAGTTTATCTTTCAGTCTATTTAGTTCACTAAATGCCTGCCTAAAGTTTCGATCTACTGGTTCGTGAACCTGACTTCTACTATCCCAAGTTCTAAGTCTCTCAATTGTACTTTTCATTGCAGAAGTTAGAGGCTTTCCAGATGCATCTTTGTTAGTAGGATTGATGATTGTTGCAAGTCCCATGTCATGCATTGTAAGTGATGTAGGAGCTCCAGCTCTAGCTCTATCACCATGTTCGTCCTGAGTAAAGGATCTCCATTCTGGTCCTGATTCCTGTAGCTTTTCAGTTAATACAAAACCACATTTTGAGCAACATAGTTCTCCTGATTCATGATCAGTTACTAGAGTACCCTTAACACATCTAGGACATTTTTCTTTTAAATTTGATTTTGTAGATTTTACCATTTTCTCACTTTCTCAGATCTAATTTTTACAGTCTTTATAAACCATGTACTAAAGGGTTCGGTCTATATTTATACAGAAATATTGGCTGAAAGTAATGTTTGCGTGTTTTGATATGAAATGTCAATACGTTTTATGCTTTAGTTTGATGGCTTGTATGCTATTGTTTTCTTTGATTTCCGAGTCATATGGTCATGGTCTAGGCTACGAAATCATGCCGCCAGAAATGCTTGGTTCAAAATTAGTTTCGCTTGAAATATCATCTGACACTTGGCCTGATGAATATACAAAAGAGATAACATTTTCATTATTTGAAACAGATACTGGCATTGCGGTCGAGAATGTTACATATTTCGTTATGCTAACAAAACAAA
The DNA here is from genome assembly GCA_014384145.1 of Nitrososphaerota archaeon. GTDB lineage: Archaea > Thermoproteota > Nitrososphaeria > Nitrososphaerales > Nitrosopumilaceae > Nitrosopelagicus. The sequence goes on along the minus strand of JACNGK010000100.1, from coordinate 442 downwards.
ATGAAGTGTTGTTTGACATAACAAGCCAAAGAGATGATGGTGTCTTTGTTTTAAAATTGCATACAACAGAAGATGATCAAATCACAGTTGAGGAAGAAGATTCTAATTTTTTCGGCTCTTTGCTTGGTGGAAGCAAAATTGTTAATGTTAAAGGAAATGTATTTGGTTCGGGAGGACTGTACGATTTTAAAGTTATCATAACTACGGGTGATGATTACTCGAATGTTCTTTCTCCACCACTGGATTATGATGTAGGAATTTCATTTTTAGATAAAACTTCTCACAGTATCAATGACATAAATTTTGGGCAGCAGAAGCTGAGCGTTATAACATATTATGAATTGATTAATGATGATTTCACCTACGATCCTACTAAAAAGATGATTGGTTATTCAATGCCATTTGATTGGTCTGAAAAAAATATTCTGGTTACTTCGGTTAT
>JACNGK010000049.1:0-4575 GCA_014384145.1 Nitrososphaerota archaeon | reverse complement strand
GAAAGAGGCAAAAATTAAGGCAATAGAAAAGAGAAAAGCAAAAGAAGCAAAAAAGCAAGAAGACATCAAAAGAAAAGAAGAAGAAAAAAGAAAAGAGGAAGAGGCAAAAAAGAAAGAGGAAGAAGCAAAAAGAACTTACGAAGAAGAATTAGAGGAACAGCTTACTGAAGAAGAAATTACTGGTTTTCAACTAGAGAAAACTGACATGGATAAGATGTGTAATAGGGTTTGCGAAATTATTGCTGGTTATGAATCAGATGGAATACTTCAAAGTCAACTTTGGAAAAAATTCAAACTTTCAAGCAGAGATGGTTCTCGTTTAGCATTAAAATTGGAAAGAATGGGAAATATTACACGAGAAAAAATTTTAGAAAAAGAAAGATGGACTTACAAACTTATAATCAAAAAAACACCAGTTAGTACAAAATCTATTGAAGGTTCACCATGTTTGACCTGTCCAGTGGAATCAAAATGTTCACTTGATGGCGAAATAAGCCCAAAAACTTGTCAATGGATTGAGGATTGGGTTATGATAGAATTGAAAAATAAATAAAAATGAAATTAATCGATGCAAGAAAAGATCATTATAGAAAACTAGCTCATGAGGAAGGATACAGAAGTAGATCTTCTTACAAACTAAAAGAACTTCATAAATCATACAGAATAATTGGTGCGGGCCACTATGTTTTAGATTTGGGTTGTGCACCTGGAGGATGGACACAAGTTGCAGTGCAGCTTGCTGGCAATAAAGGAAAAGTGATGGGGGTTGATACATCGTTTGTAGAAGAAATTCCTGGTGCGCACATGATGAAATCAGACATCTGTGATATTTCCATTACCGAAGAAATTTTGTCATTTTTTGGGAAAAAAATAAATGTTGTGATATGTGATCTTTCTCCACAGGTAACTGGTAATTGGTCTGTCGATCATTCCATACAAATCTCATTAAATTACGCCGCTGCAAAAATTATGGATCAAGTTCTGGAAAAAAAGGGAAACGCGCTATTCAAAATTTTTGATGGTGAATATTCAAATGAATTTTATCAGTATGTGAAGAAAAAATTCACTAAGGTTAAGTTGAAAAAACCCAAAGTCAGTAGGAAACAAAGTAGCGAATTATATTGTATATGTCTTGGATACACATCTTAAAAAATGGATAATTTGTACGCGTTATTTTTAAGTAAATTTTGTAAATTAATCATATTCGAATAGTCAACATCAGACCATAGTTGCCCTTCGAATAGAGTCATCTGGGCTCTCAGTTTTTGAGAGCCCTTATTATTAATTTTTTAAAAACATCATTAGGGCAAAGATAGCCATCGCAACGGAAGAACCAACTCCTAATAGAAAAATAATTTTACCACCGCTCATAATTTACACATACTCTCATTTTTTCTCAATAAAAATTCTTTATATTCGTTCAAGCTTGTTTCGCAATCAAATTATAATTAAAAAAATCAGCTTTAGTATTGGAAGCAATAGAAGTGGATTCACTTACAAAAGAATTTGGAGATTTTAAGGCAGTAGATGGTATTTCTTTCAAAGTGGAAGAGGGCGAGATTTTTGGTTTTTTGGGACCAAATGGCGCAGGAAAAAGTACTACAATGATGATACTTACAACTTTGTTAAAACCAACATCTGGCAGAGCGCTTGTGGGTGGATATGACGTTATGTCTGATGCCAAAAAAGTGAGAGAGAAAATTGGCTATGTTCAACAAGAAATTAGTGTAGATGAATTTCTAACCGGCAGAGAAAATCTTTACTTACATGCGCGAATAAACCAAATCCCAAGGAATCTAATTAAATCAAGAATAGATGATGTATTGGAATTAGTAGAGCTAGGTGAAAAAAAGGATCAAGCGTCATTAACCTATTCTGGCGGAATGCGAAAGAGACTTGATATAGCAAATGGATTATTGAGCAGACCATCTGTACTATTTCTTGACGAACCTACTGTGGGACTTGATATACAAACCAGACGGAAGATATGGGGCTACATAAAAAAAATTCGAAAGGATTTTGGTATGACCATTTTTATCAGCACTCATTACATGGAAGAGGCTGACAATCTTTGTGATAGAATAGGAATTATTGATCATGGAAAAATACAGGTCATCGACACACCAAAATCAATGAAAAGTACAATAGGAAACGAGATAATCTCCTTTAATCTTGTTGACGGCAAAGCAAACCAAGATGCCATAATAGATCAAATTGGCAAAATTGAATTTGTTAAGGAAGTGAAAAATAAAGAGGGCTTAATCACTGTCTTTTCTACCAAAAGCAATGAGGTAATCCCAAAGATATTTCAGGAATCTGCTAATCTTGATATGAAGATAAGATCTCTCACATTAAAACAGCCTACGCTTGATGATGTATTCATCTCATATACAGGACATGATTTGAGGGATGAGACTGAAAATAAAAAATACAGTAGAAGAAAAGAATTCAATCTAAACAGGAGAAAAGGACTTTGATGATTACCGACACTTACTCAATTTTTTGGCGTGAGATGAAACGCTACAAAAAATCTAGGGGTGGTTTTATAATCAGACTGATTCAACCAGCTGTTTGGATCATAGTTATGGGCAATATATTTTCAGGAACGCAGCCATTGATTGAATCCGTTGGCTTTGATGGAGAATATATTGAGTTTATGACACCTGGAATCATAATACTGACTGCAATTTTCACCAGCATCTTTGGTGGTGTGAACACTTTGTGGGATAGAAGATATGGTTTTATGAATCAGGCACTTACCTCTCCAATTTCTAGGTCATCCATTGCACTTGGAAAGATGCTTGCAATATCATTAGTTGCTGCAATTCAAGCCAGTCTCATTTTAGGAATTGCCCTTGCAATAGGTGTCACAATGCCAAACTTGTTGATGATAGCTCCAATCATGGCAATAGTAGTCTTGTTTTCGATTGGATTCTCTGGAATATCTGTTATGTTTGCTGCGGCCGCCAAATCTCAAGAAACTTTTTGGGGAACCGTTAATTTTCTTGGATTACCTATGTTCATGATAAGTCCAGCTCTTTTTCCGCTGGCACTGATGCCAGATTGGTTGGCAACTATAGCCCAATTCAACCCGGTTACTTATGCGGTAGTTTTAGTTCGAAGTATGATGTCTGGATATGTTGAAAGCTCATCGGCTGCCTTGAGCATAGTAATTTTAGGCGGTTTTGTGGTAGCAATGATCCTACTTGCGAGTTATGTATTCACGCGTGAGGTAAACAAGCCCTTCTAATTGAACTAAATTTGACCCACAAAATAACAATATCTCACTTATGAGATCTTTTTGATTTATTTCACTCATTATTGTTGAAAGGTTTAGTATTAGTCGCAGTATGTGCTAGCTTGATATTAGTTGGAATGATTTCCAGCCAGTCGTTTGCAGCAAGCGGTCATTTGTATATCTCACAATGGAAAGGATTTGATACTACTGAACCAGATATTGATTGTTTGTTATGGGCTGAATACTGTCGCACACTGTATGAGGGCTGGAAACAACCGCAACAGATTGCTGTTGACGATAAAAGAAATATCTATGTAGTAGATACCGGCAACTCACGAATTCAAAAGTTTACCAGTGATGGAGAGTTTTTGTCAAGCTGGGGAACTAACGGTTTTGAAAACGGAGAACTTCAATCTCCTGTTGGCATTGCAATTTATGAAAATAATGTATATGTTGTTGACGAAATGCAGAATACTATTCAAAAATTTGATAACGATGGAAACTTTATTCTAAAGTGGGGAGGATTTGGTAGTGAAAACGGACAATTCATTGAACCACAAGGAATTACAATAAATTCAAGCGGTGTAGTTTATGTTGCGGATTCAAAGAATCATAGAATTCAGACATTTACTTCCGACGGAGAATTCTTGTCATCTTTTGGTAAGTCTGGTTTCGGAGACGGCAATCTAAAAAATCCAGTTGATGTTGCAGTTTATGGAGATTTTATTTACGTTTCTGATCCTGGAAATTATAAAATTGAAAAGTATACTTCAGATGGAATTTTCCTAAAAAGTTTTGATTATAATTTTGCTGGTGCAAATGTTCGACCTGGAGGATTAATAGCAGATCCTGACGGAAATATCTACTTTGTTGACGCTGTAAAGTACAGAGTGGTTAAAATGAATTCTGATGGAAAGACAATAACTACATGGGGTAATATTGGCGTAGGAAATGGTAAGTTTCTTGAACCAAAAGATCTTGTATTAGATAACTTAGGATATCTTTACGTTTTAGATTCTAGTCTAGGCTTAATACAAAAATTTGAAACACCCATTGTAGCACAAATAGAAGAAGCTTTAGCAGCAGAACAATTTAGAAAATTACAAGAGTTAGCTTATACTGATGCAACGGCGGCAGCAGCAGCTGAAGCAGCAGCTGAAGCAACGGCAGCAGCAGAAGCTGAAGCGGCAGCTGAAGCAGCAGCAGCAGCTGAAGCAGCAGCAATTCCTGATACGACTAAACCAATTATATCTTCACCAGCGGATTTGGTGATAGAAGCAACTGGAAGTCTAACATCTGTTGAACTAGGTGAGGCAATAGCAATGGATGAAAATGGT
>JACNGK010000133.1:0-4579 GCA_014384145.1 Nitrososphaerota archaeon | reverse complement strand
CATCATGATCTGACCGTAACATTTTTTGAATTTTTACATCAGAGTAACTAAAGTCATAATTTCGAACTATTGCAATCGGACATTTTTCAACTTTCCCCATTACAAGTTCCGATGCTGAGCAAATCTCATCAGCCACTGCTATTGCTGTTACCTGCATGATTTTTCCAAATGTGTCAGGTTTACCATTATAATCTAAGATTGGTTCAAGACCAGCAATCCCAATTGCTACGTCTGTCTGACCCAACCTAAATGGTCTTCCAAATGTATCAGAAATTATCACAGCTGTATGTTTTCCAGTTTTTTGTTTAATTCTATCTTTCAATAGGTTAGCTGACTTGTCAGGATCATCAGGTAACAATGTTGCATAACCATCTTGTACATTGCTTTCATCAATACCAGCATTAGCACAAACAAACCCATGATTGGTTTCAACTATAATTATACCATTTTCCATTCTTACAATTCTTTTACTTTCTGAAAGTATCAATTCCATTAATCTTGGATCCTTACCATATGAGCTTGCTATACCATCAGCAAGAAGAGAAGGTTTAACTGATGATAAACTTAGAATGCGGCCTTCATTCTTGGAAATTATTTTTTGAGTGAAAACAAGTATGTCGTCCTCATTAATTTCTGATGATTCTAGAATTAAATCTACTAGGTCATCATCAGGCTCAATTTCTTTTTGAATTTTTACTGGAATGATTTCTAGTGCCATTCTATTTGTTTTGAACACTGCAGTTAAAACATTTAGATTTGCTACACAGATGCCTGTAATTCCAGTTTTATGTTATAATGCGTATTAATCAGACCGATAATTTTTGTTAGATCCTTTTCGTCAAGAGTTACCGTAGCTAAATCCTTGACCAAGTCTTGAGCACGAAATGCTATTCCCAAACCGGTAATGTCAAAAAGCTTGACATCATTTGCTCCATCAACCACTACCGTAATGTCTTGCTTTTTCTCATTCCATTCGTTGATTTTAATAATAGCAGATTTTGACTTGTCCGCATCAACATTTACAATAACATCGTCAAGCTTACCATCTTTGAAGACAAGTTCGTTACTATACACAAAATCAAGACCTAGATCTTTTTTTAATCTGTCAGTGATAATTGTAAAACCACCAGAAACTGCCATTATTTTCCAGCCAGCATTTTTTAATACACTGCATGCCTCTTTGGCACCAGTCATTATTGGTAAAGAGTTTGCAACTTGAATGCACGTATCATAATCCATGCCACGAAGAAGGCGAACACGTTCTTTGAGACCCTCAACCCAATCAATTTTTCCTTCTATACCTTTTTTTGTAATTTCCCAGATTTTGTTTTCTTTATTCACTTTTTCAGCTAACAAAGGAAGATATTCTGCATCATAAAGAACTCCCTCAACATCAAAAATTGCTAGCAACTGTTTTCTGTTTTAAAATTTATTCTAAACAATATTAAGCTTAATAGAAAATTATAGATCGCATACAGTTAATATTAAATGAGATAGAATTTGCAGATTACCTATGTCAAATGAGCTTGAGTTCAAGTATGAAGTCGAAATAAAAAGTGTCGAAAAAAGACAGATGCTTTCAAAGGAAGTAAAGGAAGAATTGAAAGAGTCGGGTATGATGGATGAAAAGGGAAAATTGAAAATTAAAGGTGTAAGCCCAAAAATGCTAAAGAGGATGAAACAGGAATTTGTTGATTGTCCGGTGCTTAAGAAGGAGGTACAATTCATACCATGTTTTGTCTGCCCAAACTTCCAAAGCAGAGTGACAGGTAAGGTTTTGTGTAAGGGGGATAATCTCTAATATGGCTAAAAAAAGAGCGACGAAAAGAAAAGCTAGAAAGACCAAACGTAAAACAACAAAGACCAAACGTAAAACAACAAAGACCAAACGTAAAACAACAAAGACCAAACGTAAAACAACAAAGACCAAACGTAAAACAACAAAGACCAAACGTAAAACAACAAAGACCAAACGTAAAACAAAAAAAGCGTTTGGAGGATATTCTATAAGTTTCAAAAATAGAGACGAAACGCTTGAACAGGTTTTTGGCAAAGCAGGAATTGCCCCAAGTGAAATGACAAAAAAACTCTGGAAATTTATTAAGAATAAGAAACTTGGTCACAAGTAAAATAATACCAAACTAGTAAAGCTCATTATGCTGATTGATGGTGAAAGGTTAATTGAGTAAAGAGATTGGTATCACAGTTTCAAAGAGTGAAAATTTTAGTGAGTGGTATACACAAGTTGTTATCAAGGCAGAGCTGGCTGATTATGCACCAGTCAAGGGATTAATAGTTCTAAGACCTGATGGCTATTCCATCTGGGAATCAATCAAGGAATCACTTGATAAAAAACTGAAAGAAACCGGTCACAGGAATGGATTTTTGCCCGTGCTGATACCTGAATCATTACTTGCTAAAGAAAAAGAACATTTTGAAGGATTTAACCCTGAAGTTTTTTGGGTTACACACTCAGGAACTTCAGAGATTGGTGATAGACTTGCACTTCGTCCTACTTCCGAAACGCTTGCGTACTCACTTTTTTCTAAATGGATAAGAAGTTGGAGAGACCTACCACTAAAAATTAATTTTTGGAATTCAGCATTAAGAGCAGAGATTAAAGGCACAAAACCATTTCTAAGGACGTCAGAATTTTTGTGGCAGGAGGGTCACACAGTTCATGCAACAAAGGACGAAGCTGAAAAAGAAGTTACCGATATTTTGGAGCTGTATAAAAAAACTATAGAGGAAGAACTGGCAGTACCTGTAGTGACTGGAAAAAAAAGTGAGAAGGACAAATTTGTTGGTGCAGTTTATACTAATACACTTGAATCATTAATGCCAGATGGCAAGGCACTACAAATGGGAACGTCTCATTTCTTGGGTCAGAATTTTTCCAAACCATTTGACGTCAAATATCTTGATGAGAATAATAGTGAAACTTTTGCATGGCAAACATCATGGGGAGTTTCATGGAGATTGATAGGTGGTATGATTATGACGCATGGAGACGACAAGGGACTGATCTTGCCACCAAAAGTAGCTCCTATTCAAGTTGTTATAATTCCAATCTATTATTCAAAGGAGGATAAAGAAAATGTATTACAAAAAGCATGTCAAATCAAAGACAGTTTATCTAATAACGATATACGTGTTCATCTAGACGATAGGGAACAGCTTACTCCAGGTTTCAAGTTCAATGATTGGGAGATGAAGGGTATACCAATACGAATTGAAATTGGTCCTAAAGACATTGCTAAAAATCAAATAGTGTTGGCAAGGAGACATAATCAAACAAAAATTAGTCTTGATATAGATGGATTAACGGAAAAAACTCTATCAGAACTAAAAAATATTCAGAAAGAAATGTTTGGTGCTGCTAAAAAAATACTTGATGAGAGGGTTGTTAGAGTTTCTGAATACCAACAATTCAAAGAAGAATTAGAGAATGGAAAAATGATTGACTGTTCCTGGTGTGGTAATCAAACATGTGAAGACAAGATCAAGGAGGAGACTGGTGCAGATCTGCGCGTTATTCCATCTGATAACACTGAAGCGGAAACATGTATTTACTGTAAAAATTCAGGCACTACAAATGTGCTCTTTGCTCGTGGCTACTGAATAAGTGAAATATTATGGGTCTGAACGTAAAATTTACTGTTGCTGTTATCGCAGTTGTGATTATAGGATTTACCGCATCTTCTTATTTTTTCAGTACACAGCCTATATCTACCGACTGGATGTTTGATAAATCTGCGTACATACAAGAAATAGATGCCTGTCTAGAATCTGTAACAACAGGTGGTGGTGATGTATCTCTTAATTCATTTGCAACAAGTTTTCTTACAAATTTGAGGGCACAGGCCGAAGCATCTGAAAGCGAGGAGGAAGTCAAAGAAATTATGAATAGGTTATACGAGGTTACTAGTTGTGAGCCATAGTATAAGATGAGTGAAAACAAGAAAAAATGTGTGATTTGTGGCTGTCAAGATCATCGACTTGTCGGATGCATCAAACATAAAACCAGAAAATGTAGTTGTTATAATTCTTAGCAAAAATATAATATGAACATGACAAAAATGAATTGACATGGCAGTAGTTTCAAAACAAAAATCCAATCTTCTGGAACAATTTAATGAAACAAGAGCTAGAACACTAAGTCTAGTACAAACATTGGAAAAAGATGATTTCGTTGTACAGACCGCTCCTTTTATGAGCCCACCAAAATGGCATTTGGGTCATGTTAGCTGGCTTCTTGAAGTTGTTATGAGTAAAACCATAAACGACTATGAGTTTTATTCACAGGAATTTAGCGAGTACCTCAATTCTTACTATCATCAATTTGGTGAGCCACATGACAAGGATAAGAGAGGACTGGCAACAAGACCAACAATTGATCAAGTATTTGAATATTTTCACATGATAACTAACAAGGTTACTAGCATTTTACAGAATGAAATGTTAGATGAAAAGATACAACAACTTTTCTTTATGGCAATAAACCACGAATGCCAACATCAAGAGCATATCTTATAGATACATTAAAAATAGAACCAGTTGAGGCCGCACTACAAAGATC
>JACNGK010000038.1:0-4610 GCA_014384145.1 Nitrososphaerota archaeon | reverse complement strand
GTATGGATCATCTGTACTTACGATTGACAGTAATTCGGATATCCTAAATGGAATTGGAGATTCTGTTAGAGCGTGGATGAGTCATGGAGATGAAGCGGAGGATGTGCCAGAAGGTTTTGAAATAATTGGACATACTGAAAGCTCACGTTCTGCAGCTATTGCAAACAAGCAGAAGACAGTATTTGGAATTCAATTTCACCCTGAAGTGGTACACACAGAAAAAGGAACTGATATTCTGAAAAATTTTGTTCTAGATGTTTGTTATGCAAATCCAGACTGGACTATGGAAAAATTTGTTGAAAATGCTGTTGAAAACATTTCCAAAGTAGAGGGAAACGTTCTGTGTGGTGTTAGTGGTGGCATTGACTCTACTGTAACTGCATTATTAATTCACAAAGCAATTGGAAACAGACTAAAATGTGTTTTCGTTGACAATGGTCTTCTGAGACTAAATGAGGCAGAAGAGATAGAAAACATGTTTAAGAATAATTTTGAGGTTGATTTCACAAAAATAGATGGGCAAGAACAATTTCTTTCAAAATTAAATGGGATAATTGATCCGGAAGAAAAAAGGAAGATTGTTGGCAAAGAGTTTGGTAACATATTTACAAAATTTTCCAAGGAAAATGGGCAGTTTACCTGGCTTGCTCAGGGAACTCTTTATCCTGATGTGATTGAAAGTGGGGTATCAAAAGGACCTGCATCAGTAATCAAGACACACCACAATGTTGGCGGCTTACCGGAGCTACATCTGAAAGTTTTGGAGCCACTTCGCGATTTGTACAAAGATGAAGTGAGAAAGGTTGCAAAGATTATTGGAGTTCCTCAAGATCTGCTTATGCGGCATCCATTTCCAGGACCAGGTTTGGCCGTACGAATTATCGGCGAAGTCACGAAAAATAAATTGGATATCACAAGACTTGCAAGTAAGATAGTGGAAGAAGAATTACAAAATGCAGATCTGTACGATAAAGTTTGGCAAGCATATGCTGCAGTAGGAGATGATAAGGCGGTTGGTGTTGTTGGAGATGAAAGAAAATACGGTAATATTGTAATGATTAGAATTGTAGATTCTATAGATGCAATGACTGCAGACTGGACTCGATTACCAAATGAACTCTTAGAGAAGATAAGTAATCGGATCACAAATGAAATTGATGACGTTACTTGGGTATCTTATGTGGTGTCAAGCAAGCCACCTGCTACAATAGAACCACAATAACTATCTATTCAATAAACATGCACCAAACACACCAGCAGAATCACCAAGACTGTTTTTGAGTATTGGAGTTTCAATCGAATCGCTAAAAACTTTATCGTAAACTGCTTTTTTGCCCTGATCATACAAGAACGGTATGTTTGAAGCACCTCCTCCTAAAACAATAACATTAGGATCTAAAATATCAATTACATTTGCAAGACTAGTACCAAAATTTTCAAGAAATTCCTCTTTCCATTGTTTTGCTTTTTCATCAGAAAGATCTTGTATTATTGATTGCAACGGTTCTTTCTTCCCAGTAAGTTCTATCCAACGCTTTTCGAGAGCAGGTCCGCTGATGTACGTTTCAACACATCCCTGTTTTCCACAATAACACTCATTTCCATCTGGTCTTAGTGTGTGATGCCCCCATTCTCCAGCAATGTTTGTTTTTCCTTTGTGTAAAGTACCATTAATTATGATCCCGCCCCCAACACCTGTTCCCATTATTACTCCAAAAACAACATCATACCCTTTGGCAGATCCTAGTAATGATTCCGCAAGGGCAAAACAGTTGGCATCATTTTCCATTACAGTTTGAGATCCCAATGCATTCTCAATGTCGGTTTTTAATGGCATTCCTATGAGACATAGGGTATTACTGTTTTTGACTAATCCTGAATTAGCATCAATAACACCCGGTGTACATATTCCAACTGATGTCTCTTCTCCTGTTTTTGCTCTTAATTCATTGATCAAAGATATGATAGATTTTACAATAGAATCATAACCATTTTCTTGATGTGTTTCGATACGTTTGCGTTGAATTGTATTATATTTTTCATCTAGCAAAATACCTTCTATCTTGGTTCCACCAAGATCAATTCCAATTTTATACACGAATATAGTTAATTGAGTAAGTTTTGAAGTTTTAGTTTAATCTGGAATGGACTATCCCATTGGTGGCATGCCTGGAGGGCCACCAGCACCTGAGCCACCTGAAACTGCAATCACATCATCAATTCTTAGAATCATACATGCTGCCTCCGTGGCTGATTTTATAATTTGTTCTTTTACCACTAGTGGTTCTACTATATCTAAACGGAACATGTCCCCAATCTTACTTTCCTTTGCATTGATTCCAACCGTTTGTTTACCATTGCTTTGGTTTGCACGCAACGTGATAATAGTATCAATTGGATCCATTCCAGCGTTTTCTGCTATTGTTAATGGAATTGATTCAAATGCTTCCGCATATTGTTTGATAGCAAGTTGTTCCCTACCTTCAGAACTACTTGACCACTCATTTAATTCCGCAGCTAGATATGCTTCCGGTGAACCACCACCAGCAACAATTGATGGGTTTTCAACTACATCTTTGACTACCATCAATGCATCATGTAGGGAACGGTCAACCTCATCAACTACTCTTTGTGAACCACCTCGGATGAGAACTGTTACTGAACGAGGATTTTTGCATCCTTCTATGAATACCCACTTGTCTGATTCCACTTTTTTCTGTTGTACAATTTCTGCAGAACCCAAATCATCTGCTGAAATATCATCAAGATTTGTAGAAATCCTTCCACCAGTGGCTTTAGCTAGTTTAGTCATATCGCTTTCTTTTACTCTTCGTACAGCCAAAACTCCATGTTTAGAAAGATAATGTTGTGCGATATCATCAATTCCTTTTTGGCAAATCAGCACATTAGCACCAATATTATGTATTTTATCGACCATTGATTTTAACATCTTATTTTCTTCTTCTAAGAACTGCTGCATTTGAGTTGGATCAGAAATTCGAATTTCAGCGCTCATCTCAGTCTTTTCTACTTCAAGTGCGGCATTAACAAGTACTATTTTGGCTTGCTCAGCCTTTGTCGGCATACCACTGTGAACAATTTCTTTATCAAGAACTATACCATTGATTAAACTAGTATCATCAATAGAACCACCTGCCTTTTTTTCTACTTTGAGGTTATCAAGGTCAACAGAATGTTTATCGCCGTCTTTTTCCGCAATTTTCAGAATTGAATCAACAACTAATTTTGATAGAGGTGCACTGTCCTCAGAAACTAGTTTAGATTGCATGCTAGTTTTTGCAATTTTGATTAATGATTCTCGATCATCAGGTTTGACTGTCTTTGCTAGTTTTGCTAATAATTCAAGAGCCTTTTCTGAGGCAGCCTGATATCCATCGATAATAACTGTAGAGTGTACATCTTTTTCAAGAAGCTTTTCTGCTTTTTCTAATAACGCTCCGGCAAAAACAACAGAAGAGGTTGTTCCATCACCCACTTCAGTATCAATAGTTTTGGATATCTCAACCATCATTTTCGCAGCAGGGTGCTGAGTATCGATCTCCTTTAGAATTGTAGCACCATCATTTGTAATTTTTACATCTCCTAGTGAATCCACTAGCATTTTGTCTAAACCGCGCGGACCCAGACTTGTTTTAACCAGTTCTGCTACCAGTTTTGCGGCAGCAATATTATTTTTCTGCGCATCACGCCCTTTTTGTTGTAGTGCACTTTCTTTTAGAACTAAAACTGGACCTTGAGGTGTTTGTTGTATTGATGCCATGTATTCAAAAAAAATGGCTAGTCTCCCCTTAATATTCTATTCACGCAAATACGCTTAAGAATGAACGATTTTTCACATCAACCAAGCCTGTACTCAGTATTCGTATGTCTGGTAGTGCTAGAAACGGCAAAAAGAGTGGAATGAGATGTGGTTTTTTGAATTTGCAGCCAGTATCCGCTAATACTGCGTTTAAGTTTTCAAAGTTTTCTGAAACTGTTTCAAAGCTATTTGTAGATACAATACCAGCCATTTGAAGAGGTATAGATGCCAAGATTTTTCCCTCACTAACTACTACTATGCCGCCCTGTGTATTGACAAGGTTGTTTGCTGCCTTTGCCATATCTTTTTCATTAGATCCAATTACTAGCATATTATTTTCATGGAAGTTCCATGTTGAGGCAAATGCACCTATTTTGGCTGCAAAGTTCTTCAAGAATCCAACTGTATGTTTCCGTGTTCCAAATGTTCGATCAAATGCTGCCACCTTCCAGATATCCTTATCAGCAGATGCTACAACATTTCCATCCTTTACTGACAGGTTTTCGTTTATCTTTTCTGTTATAATCTCTGTTTTCATATTTATGACATTAACATTTGTCGTGTTATCTCGAGATTTTACTGTAAAATCATCTTCTGAGAATTTATGTAACTTGACAGTTTTTGTCATCCATTTAGGTACTGTGTATTTTTTTATTTGAGATACAATGGTGCCGTTTGACACAACTAAGTTTCCGCCAACAAAAATTTTCCTAGGTTTCATTTTTGCTAGATCGTCGAAAACTAAAATGTCTGCAAGTTTTCCCGGGGAAATGCCACCCAAATCCTTTCC
>JACNGK010000054.1:0-4623 GCA_014384145.1 Nitrososphaerota archaeon | reverse complement strand
TAGTTATCAGAATAAAAGGTCAAGCAGATGTACCATATTGGGCTAATACTACACTACGTCTTTTAAAATTAGAAAAGAAATATCGTGCTACGATACTTCCGATTAAAGAAAACACTGAAGGCATGTTAAAAAAAATACAACATTTTGTTTCTTGGCAAGAAATTGATACGTCAACAACTAAAGAATTGTTGGATAAAAAGGGCAGAAGATCTGGTTACAAAAAAATTACTGCTGAAGATATTTCAGAGGCTGGTTTTAAAACAATTGATGAACTTGCAACATCTTTATCCGAAGGGAAAATAAATATGACAAAAATCAAACCTCTAAAACCATGGTTTGCTTTATCGCCTCCTAGACAGGGATTTAAACGAAGTACAAAACGTTTGTACGGTCAAAAAGGAATTCTTGGGCATAATAAGGAACTTACTACTTTAGTTAAGAGAATGATGTGAAATGCCAACAAGATTAAGAAAAACAAGAAAGCTTAGAGGCGGCAGACACATGGGATGGGGTCAGGTTGGACAGCATCGTGCTAGTGGACACAAAGGCGGTCTTGGAAGATCTGGACATCTTAAGCATCTTTGGAGTACTGTTATCAAAGAGGATCCGGATCATTTTGGTCATGAATCTACACATCGTCCTGCAGCAGTTGCAATAATTACAAAGAAATGGGTTAATGTTAGAGATCTTGATGATTTATTTGCAAAGTCCGGAAAATCTGAAAATTCTAAAAAAGTTTTAGATTTAACTACTCTTGAATACGATAAACTTCTTGGTGGCGGAAAAGTAACAAATGCATATACGATTAAAGTAAAATATGCATCAAATGCTGCTCAAGAAAAAGTAAAAAAATCTGGGGGAGAAGTAATCATACCTGCTCAAAAAAATATAAAAAAAACTGAAGAAAAAACTGAAGAAAAAACTGAAGAAAAAACTGAAGAAAAAACTGAAGAAAAAACTGAAGAAAAAACTGAAGAAAAAACTGAAGAAAAAACTGTAGCAAACAACGATGGCTGAAGGAACACTTACTGACTATATTCGAAAGATAGTAGCAAAGGCTGAACCATATTTACCTCAGGTTCCAAAACCGAAAAGGAAGATACCACTTCAACAAAAACTGCTGTGGTGTGGGGCTTGTGTTGTTATCTATATGGTAATGGGTCAAACACCTCTTTTTGGGGCTACAGCTCCAGAATTTGACTTTCTAGCATTTGCACGTGTTATTTTTGCCTCACAACAAGGATCCTTAGTTGAGCTTGGAATAGGACCAATTGTCACAGCTGGACTTTTAATGCAATTACTTAGAGGTTCTGACATTCTCAAGTTTGACTTTAAACGTCCGGAGGAACGTGGCATATTTCAGACAGCTACTAAAATGCTGACCTACTTTGTCATAGTCATAGAATCTGCTGTTTACGGCTGGGCAGTTTATGGGCCGAATATATCCGAACCCAGCGTCTTGGGCATCCTAGTAGGTCAACTCATGGCTGCATCTATCATTGTAATGTTCATGGACGAATTGATTCAGAAAGGATGGGGATTAGGCTCAGGCATTAGTCTGTTTATTGCGTGTGGAGTTTCTCAACAGATACTTTGGAGTCTTTTCAGTCCACTTCCCGCTGGCGACGGAGGGAGTATAGGTATTTTTCCCTTCATTATTCAAAACATCCAGCTTGGAGTGTTAGATTTTGCTGATGTTTTCTTCAGGTCAAATCAATTACCGAGCATATTTGGACTTTTGCTTACAGTAGGGGTCTTGTTGATACTCATATACACTCAAGGCATGAAAGTTGAGATTCCAATCGTCTCCACAAAATACAGGGGATTTGCTGCAACTTATCCAATCAAATTGATGTATGTATCAAACATACCTGTAATTTTGGCATCAGCTCTTACAGCAAATGCATTATTTATTGGTCAGATGCTTTGGTCACAGCTGAATCCACGTAACGCTAGTCCACTTTTTAATATACTTGCACAATATGATCCCACTAGTCCGGGAACACCCATAGGTGGAATTGTCTATTACATAACGCCTCCTAGGGGATTAGATATTTTGGCTCTGGATCCTACGAGGGGAGTATTGTACGTATTATTCATGATTGGTATTGTAGTTGTATTTGGAAAATTATGGGTAGAATTAGGTGGTCTTTCATCCAAAAAGGCCGCACAAAACCTTTTGGATGCTGATGTAGTAATTCCTGGATTTAGGAGATCTAACAAACCAGTAGAGATGCTTCTGAACAAGTATATTCCATCTGTAACAATCCTTGGTTCTGTAATATTAGGTCTAATAGCTGGCGTTTCTGATATTTTGGGAGTATTTGGTTCTGGCATAGGTATTTTGTTGACTGTGGATATTTTGATTAATTATTATAACCAGCTCGTAAGAGAAAAAGTGGAAATGGTAATGCCCAGACTTGGTGCTTGGCTTGGTAGATAACAAAAAAGTCGTAATAGTTGGGATTCCTGGAGTTGGTAAAACATCTCTTGTTACAAAACTTGTAGAACTAATCACACACCAAAACAAAACTGTCGGTGTACATAGTTTTGGGACAGTAATGCTTGAGGAGGCAATGAAAAACGGAATTAAAGATAGGGATGAATTAAGAACATTACCAATAGAAAAACAACAAGAACTTCAAAAAATGGCTGCAGAAGATATTTCAAACATGAAAGACGATGTAATTTTAATCGACACGCATGCTTTCATATCTACAAAATCAGGTTTCTATCCTGGTCTTCCGAACTACGTGATACAAATCATGCAGCCTACTAATTTTATAGCAATTACTGCTAGTCCTGATGAGATACATGACAGAAGAATGAAGGATAAAACTAGAAACAGAGATCCAGTTTCTATTGAAGATATTAAAAAAGAACTTGCTGTTCAAGATGCAATGCTTTCTAGCTGTTCTGTTCTTTCAGGCTCTCCGATGAAGGTAGTATTTAATCATGAGGGAAAAGTTGATGTGGCAGCTAAATCTGTATTAGATGCTATAGGACTATGATTGAGTTTAACTTTATCCTGAATTTCTTGGATCTTGTATTCTTACAAGGAGATCTTTTGGGATTACGAGGAGAGGGTCCACTTGGAAGTGCTGATCCAATCGTAAAAGGCATGCTACCTTCTGCGCTTGGGATTATTGGTTTCTCTATACTGTTAAATCTATTCAATGCCGGAGTTAGAAAAAAACTAGTTGATTCAGTAAAGCTCAAAAGAATAATGAAAGAGACGAAGACTTGGCAAAAGGCAAGAATGGCAGCCTTCAAGTCAAAAGACCAAGCAAAGATTGATGAGCTAAGCAAAAAATCCAAGTACATGAACAAAATGAGCATGGAGATGATGCAGATGAACATGCGTCCAATGATGATCACAATCATTCCACTACTGTTGATTTTCTATTTTCTAATGCCTACACTGTTTTCATACACTGTAGCCATCTCTCCAATTCCTCTCAATGTAATACCTGGTGATTTCTTCCAACTTACTTGCACAGCTGAAAAAATGGCTTTAGATGTGGAGAATGGTATTGGACCATTCTGTGGTACTGAAAATGAGATCTTTTTGTGGGCATGGTATTTTCTTACTGCCATTGCATTTAGTGGAACTATAATGAAACTAACCAAGACTTCTATGAATGAATAGGGTTGTTAAAATCAATAATTATTTCCGGACCACCAGCAATAGGAAAAACCACTATTGCTAAAGGTCTTGCAAAAGAATTCGGTCTTGTACATCTGAGCGGAGGAGATATCCTCAAAGAATTAGCTGAAGAGGAAGGATTTGATACAAGAAGGGATGATTGGTGGGATACACAAGAAGGAATGAATTTTCTTATCAAGCGTCAAGAAAATTCTGAGTTTGACAGAAAAGTAGATGATAAACTCAAAAAACTTTTTTCTAAAGGAGATGTTGTCATAACTAGTTATACACTTCCGTGGCTTGTTGATAGCGGAGTTAAGATTTGGTTAGATGGGTCTAAAGAAAATAGTGCACAAAGAATGACTACTAGAGACAATTTATCAGAAACTAATGCTTTAGAAATTGTGCAAAAACGATATAATGAAAATAAAATAATTTACAAAACATTATACGGATTTGAGTTTGGTGAAAATCTATCTGTATTTGATAAGATCATTGAAACTGATGGTCTCAACGCAGAACAAGTTCTTGAAATTGCAAAATCAACTGTGAGGGAGTATTTTTGACGCTGAAACAACTTGAGGATCTAATCACTATCGATGAAGATATCACTGACGATCAATATGGTACATACTATGACAAGCGTACAGTTGAACAGTTGCTAAATTATGGTTTGATACTACTGGATAAGCCAGCAGGTCCAACCAGCCACGAAGTTGTAGCATGGACTAAACGTATTTTAGAAATTTCAAAGGCTGGACATAGCGGTACTTTGGATCCACAAGTTACAGGCGTACTTCCATTGGGTCTTGGTGAGGGCACAAAGGCTTTGGGTGTTTTACTACTTGGTCCAAAGGAGTATCATGCATTGGGCAGATTGCATTCATTGCCATCTAAAGAAAAACTTGACAATATTTTAAATGAATTCTGTGGAGATATTTACCAAAAACCACCTCAACGTTCATCTGTCTTAAGAC
>JACNGK010000131.1:0-4676 GCA_014384145.1 Nitrososphaerota archaeon | reverse complement strand
GGAACAAAGAACTAACTTTGCTGAAATATGGAGCAACAATTGTAACTACAGGAGCTACAACTGGATATGATGTATCAACTGATTTACGTCATATATTTTTCAAAGGCATTAACATTTTAGGTTCTACACAAGGAACTCGTGCCGAATTAGAAGAGGGTTTTCGCTGGATGAGTCAAGGAAAGATAAAGGCAATTATCGATTCTGTCTTTACATTTGAAAATGCGGTAGAAGCTCACAAAAAGATGCTCAATGGGAAAGGGCTAGTTGGGAAGATAATTCTGAAGCCAAACTAGATTTTAAAAATTCTAGCGCAATCCCCATCTGGTCATAACCTTGTCTTCAATTTTCTTAAAGACTACTCCATCAACCAGTATGCCAATTCCCATTATTACTAACATTATTGCTATGACCTGCGATACATCGTTAAGCTGACGACCTACATTAAGAAGGAAACCCAGACCCAAGAATGAGAATAGAAGTTCAGCGCCGATTACACCTCTCCAGGCAAATGCCCAACCCTGCTTGAATCCAGATATGATAAATGGAAATGCTGCGGGAATTAATATGGAAGTTATAAGTTGACCTTCTTTTGCACCCATGTTTCGTGCAGCTTCAATATAGGAAGGATTGATGTTCTTCACACCAGTGTAAGTATTGATGGTTACAGCAAATATCGCACCAATAGCTACGACAAAAATAATTCCAGCGTCCGTGAGACCAAACCAAAGAATAGCAAGTGGTACCCAAGCTATGGATGGAATTGACTGTAGTCCAAGAACCAAAGAACCAATTGTCTGGTTAACAGTTTCGACCCTTGCCATGAAAATTCCAAGTACCAAGCCACCAGCAATAGCTATTGATAAGCCTACAATGAGCCTCAATAAACTAGTTCCAATTCCAAAAAATAAGCTTCCATCAGAAACTCCATACGCTAGGTCTTCTACAACATCTATTGGTGATGGAAAAATATTGTCAGGCCAAATATCAGCACTGTCAAGACCCTGCCATACTATAATTATCATTACGTAAAAGCCAATTTTTTTCGCAAGTGTACTTGATTTCATTTTTTCAACCTACTTTTTGACCTCAGGTCGTAATTCTGCCAAAATCTTTTTCTGGTATGGCAAAAGATTTTCGTCTTCTGATGTCCTAGGACGTTTATAATCAATCTTGAATTCCTTCTTAATCTTAGCAGGTCTGTGAGTAAACACCAAGACACGTGTACCCAACATAACTGCCTCGGCTACATTATGAGTAACAAAAACTATGGTTTTCTTTGTCTTCTGCCAGATTAACTGCATTTCCACTAACAAGAGATCTCTGGTCTGTGGATCAAGTGCCGCAAACGGTTCATCCATGAGTAGTACATCAGGTTCCATTACCAAGGCTCTAGCTATGGCAACACGTTGCTTCATTCCAGTAGAAAGTTGGTAAGTGTAAGAAGTTGCAAATTGGGTAAGCTGCATCATGTCTAGGTACCTATGTGAAATCTGATTTCGTTTTTCTTTTGGAATGCCAGCTATTTTGAGTCCATATTCCACATTATCTTCAACATTCAACCATGGAAACAAAGCACCCTCTTGAAACACCATTATTCTGTCTGGTCCAGTATTGGTTAGTGGTTGATTATCAAGTAAAATTTCACCGCCATCTGGTTTTTCTAACCCTGCCGTAATTCTTAGAAAAGTGGATTTGCCACAGCCTGAAGGACCAACAATACAGACAAACTCACCGTCTTCAACATTTAGATCAATTCCATCTAATGTCTTTAGTGGTTTTCCGTCATGCGTAAAATATTTTTCAATATTTTTAGATTCTAGTTTACCCAATTAGCTGTTTCACCATTGTGTTCAGATTTAAATCAGGTTGATAAAAAATTCCGTCTAAATTGTAACCAGTTCTTCCAAGATATCCCAATGAATCAGCACGCTCTGCAAATGTTAACACCGAATTTTTAATTGGATCAGATGTAATTGTTAAATTTGAAAATGACTCATCAATAATTTTTGTTGGTAATGATTTTCCCATATATTTTTTCAAAAAGCTTTCGAAGATTGATTTTGATTGATCTGGATTCGAATTAATCCATGCGACAGTTTCCTTGTGTGATTTTAACCAATTTTGAACAAGTTCATGGTTGTTCTCAAGGTAATCTGTCCTGACTATCAGTAGTACTGATGCAAATTGTTCATTTGGCCACAACTTTTCTTCATTGAATAGTCTAACTCCATCAAGATCTTGTACCAACATTGTGGCCCAAGGCTCTGGTACCCAAGCTCCATCAATGTCACCTTTTGCAAATAAAGTATAGATGTCAGGGTTTGAAATATTCAAAACAAATACCGTTCCACCTTTTTCAACTGGTTTTAGATCATTTGATGCAAGATAATATCTAAGAGATACGTCCTGACTATTACTAATTTGTGGTGAAGCAATACGTTTTCCATCAAAGTTTTCAATTGAATCCAAGCCAGAATCAGGCTGTATAATAAAACTTGCACCACCACTGGCTGCTCCGGCTAAAATCCTGATATCTTTTCCATGAGATTTTAAAAATCCGTTGATTACTGGACCTGGTCCAACATAAGCTACATCAATGGAAGAGGCAAAGATAGATTCTATAACTTGTGGTCCGCTATCAAAAAGTTTAGTTTCGATTTGAATCTGTTCTCCAATTCCTTTTTCAAAAATTCCGTTTTCTATTCCAACTATGGGCACTGCATGCCCTATGCTAGGAAAAAATGCTACTCTAATCTTGCTCTGACTTGACTGATCCAAGCTGCCACCTATTGTAGCAATTACAGCTATAGCTATGACTGCTACAATTCCGAGTGTAACTACCACTGAAATTTTCATAAAACAGCGTTATAATTCAGGGATAAATAGTGATCGTATTTTAGCTCCAGCTATTACAAAACAATCTAAAATATTCAGAACAAAGAGATAAATGCAAAACATGTAACTCATTTGCCTTATGAAACAAAAGGCAATACTTGCATTTTCAGGCGGATTGGATACTTCTGTTGTAGTAAAATATCTGCAAGAAAAACACAACATGGATGTTGTTACAGTTACAGTTGATGTTGGGCAGGAAGATGATTACAAAAAAATTTCTGCAAAGGCAAAAAAACTTGGAGTAAAAAAACATTACAACATCGATGCAAGGAAAGAATTTGTTTCTGATTATATTTTTCCTGCAATCAAAGCTAATGCACTATACCAAAAAAAATATTGCTTAGCTACTGCACTTGCTCGACCATTAATTGCTCGCAAAGTATTAGATATTGCAAAAAAAGAAAAAGTTACCTCACTTGCACATGGATGTTCAGGCAAAGGTAATGATCAAGTAAGGTTTGACTTGACCTTCCATGCAGGTTCCAATCTACCAATAATTGCACCAATAAGGGATCTTAATTTAGACAGGACAGAGGAATTAAAATTTGCAAAAAAACATGGGATTAAGATCGAAAATGTCGCAAAAAAGTTTAGTATTGATCAGAACTTATGGGGTCGTGCAATTGAGGGTGGAGTTTTAGAGAATCCTAACAATGAACCTCCTGACGATGCCTTCATCTGGGTAAAAACAAAAAATCTTCCTAACAAACCAATGTATCTAACGATAAAGTTTGAAAAAGGAATTCCTGTAGCGGTGAATGGGAAATCTATGAACCCTATAAAATTAATCGACTACATTAACAAAAAGGCAGGTTCCTGTGGGGTTGGTATTATTGATCATATTGAAGATCGTGTAGTTGGAATAAAATCACGTGAGGTCTATGAAACCCCTGCTGCTGCCTGTTTGATCGAAGCCCATTCTGATTTGGAAAAGATGGTACATACTAAACATGAAACAAAATTCAAGTCGCTAGTAGATGATGAGTGGTCTTGGTTGGTGTACTCTGGTCTTTGGGAGGATCCATTAAAAAACGATCTTGACGTGTTCATACAGGAAACACAAAAACGAGTATCGGGGACTGTAAAACTGAAGTTATACAAGGGAAGTCTTAGGGTAGTTGGTCGCGAATCAAAGTATTCATTATACAGTCATAAAATTGCAACTTATGGAAAAGGCTCAAAGTTTGACCAAAAATTGGCAAAAGGTTTTGTAGAATTATGGGGAATGCAGTCAACAGAAGCTAATAAATTACAAAAGAAAAACTCAAAAAAATTATGAAATGCCAAGAATGTGATGCAGATCTGAATATCCCTGAAGACGCTGCTGTTGGAGAGATTGTTTCCTGTAGTGATTGTGGAACTGATTATGAAATTTCAAAGAAGAATGGTTCTACAGTTGAAATTAAGGAAGCAGAAACAGTAGGCGAAGATTGGGGAGAATAATTGTCAAAAATTTGCATAGTGTTTGATCGACTAAGAACCGAAGAAAAAATGCTTCAGAAGGAGGCAGAAGAACTTGGGTATGATACATCTCTTATTGATGCTAAAATAACACAGATTAACACATCTAGTAAAATACAAGATTTCGACTTTGGTAACATAGTCTTAGAACGCTGTGTTAGTTACTATAGAGGATTATACTTTACTGCATGCCTTGAATTTTTAGATATTCCAGTAATCAATGAATTCAATGTTTCTAACATTTGTGGTAACAAGATGTTAACGTCTATGATGTTAAAAAAGAATAACATCCCAACACCAAAAACTTACTTTTCTTTTTC
>JACNGK010000130.1:0-4771 GCA_014384145.1 Nitrososphaerota archaeon | reverse complement strand
GGGCGTGATTGTTTGCGATAGTAAAGCAGAAGCAGAAAAATCTATAGACATGATGTTAGTGGATAAAAAATTTGGAGATGCAGGAAACAATATCATAATCGAAGAACGAATTGATGGTATAGAGGCATCATACATTGCATTATCTGATGGGAAAATTGCGATACCGATGGCTACGAGTCAAGATCATAAAAGAATATTTGATAATGATAAAGGACCAAATACTGGGGGCATGGGTGCTTATTCCCCAACACCAATCATCGATAAGGATCTTTCTCAAAAAATCCAAGAAAAAATCATTGATAAAACAATTTCATCCCTAAGAAATGAGGGAATCACATTCAAGGGATTTCTTTATGTAGGTATAATGCTAAAAGATGGTGAACCGTATGTTCTTGAATACAATGTTAGAATGGGTGATCCTGAATGCCAACCAATCTTAATGCGAATGGATTCAGATCTTTTTGAATACTTTGTGGGAAGTGTGGAAGGTACGTTGGAAAACAAGTCACTAATTTCATGGAAAAATAAATCTGCAGTTTGCATTGTTCTAGCATCAAAGGGTTATCCAGAATCATATCCAAAAGGCGAGGAAATTTTTGGCCTAGGAAATGCTTTTGATGATGCATACATATTTCATGCCGGAACAAAAGAGCTGGATAAAAAAATCATAACAAACGGTGGTCGTGTTTTAGGTGTTACCGCATTAGGTGATACCTTAGAAGCAGCCATCAAACATGCATATGACGTTACTGAGAAAATCTCCTGGGAAAATAAATACTTGAGGACAGATATCGGAAAAAAAGGCTTATCTCACCTATGAGATTTTTACATTCTCATCTTCTGTTACTATCCAATCTATTTTGACATCATGTGACTCATTCGGTATGGATTTTACAATTTGTTTCGAATAAGTCAACGATATTTTTACTGCGTCAATCAATGAGAGAAATCTATCATAGTAGCCTTTTCCATACCCCAATCTGACACCTGATTTTGAAATTCCTACTGTAGGTATTAGTGCACAATCAATTTTTTCCGCCTTTTTACAACTGTCTTTCGGTTCCATAATTTCGAAATTTCCTTTTTCTAATTTTTTAAGATTTGAAACAATGTAAAACTGAAGATTGTCATTTACAATCCTAGGAAGTAGCAGATTCTTATTCTGTTCCAATATGTCTAGCATTATATCATAAGTATTGATTTCACTGCCAATTGGAAAATAGCAAGCAATATTTTGTGAATTAGTGTATGCAGAGATCTTTTTTAGGTTTTGATGGATTTTTTTACTTGAAATTTCTCTTAGTTCAGCTGAAGTTGCATCTCGTTTTTCAAGGAGATGTTTTCTTAGTGCAGCCTTTTGAGTATTAACCGACAATTTCTTTACTCAATGATGCAGCTGTCACCGTATTTTTTAGTAACATGGCAACTGTCATAGGTCCAACACCACCAGGAACAGGTGTAACCCATGACGCTTTTTGAATTATATCATCATAATCCGCATCGCCAACCAGTTTGCCCTCATACCTTGAAATTGCAACATCAATCACTATGGCATCTTGTTTTATCATGTCAGAAGTTAACTTGAATTTTGTTCTATCACCAACAGCAGTTATAATTACGTCTGCATTTTTGCAATATTCATGGAGATTTTCAGTTTTTGAATGGCATGTAACCACAGTAGCATTATTTTGTAATAGTAAATGATATAGTGGTTTTCCTATCAAATTGCTTCTATTAATCATAACCACATTTTTTCCTTGAAGATTAATCTTGTAATAATAAAACATCTCCATTATTCCAGATGGTGTGCATGGTCTTAAGATGGATTTTCCCATTGACAACAATCCAACATTTTGTGGTGTTAACCCATCAACATCTTTTATTGGAGATATTCTTGAGATAGTTGCAAATTCGTTAAGTTGTTTTGGTAGCGGTAATTGAACTAGAATTCCATGGACTTCCTTATCATTATTTAGATTATCAATAATTTTGTCAAGTTCTTCTTGTGTTGTATCGGCAGATAACTTATGATCCTTTGTTTTAATCCCAACTTTTTCACATGCGTTATGTTTATTTTTTACATACGTTGCAGATGCTGGATCATCCCCCACCAACACTGTAGCTAGACATGGTACCACATCTTCTGAATTTAGTTTTTCAACTGCACTTTTTAAAATCTCTTTGACTGCATTTGATACTTCAATTCCATCTATCTTTTGTCCTGCCATAATGATATCTTATTGTATAACTATTTAATTTAAGCAGAAATGAAAGTAATTTTTGAATCTATGAGACTGCATATGATTTGCGGTTTAAATAGAAATTTTGTATGATTTACCCATGATGAAGCTTAGATGTTCGTATTGTGCCACAAATTTTTGTGAGTATAATTGTAAGTGTAAATGTCATAGTAAAACTTGGACAAAAAATCAGTCTGAATAATTTTTAAAATCATTTGTAGTTCAGTTGAAATAAAAAAAATGGTGGGATGACGAGTCCCATCATAATAACATGATAGAGGATCAACATTATTTTAGAATAAAAGCCGCACGTAGAAATTGTTAGTATGAATGATACTATCAGGCTCTCTTTTTCTTAGTAGGTTTCTTAGCTGATTTCTTTTTAGTAGGTTTCTTAGCTGATTTCTTTTTAGTAGGTTTCTTAGCTGATTTCTTCTTAGTAGGTTTCTTAGCTGATTTCTTCTTAGTAGCTGATTTAGTTTTGATAACCCTCTTTTTAGTTTCTTTTGGTGCCACTTTTGTCTCCACAGCAGCTGGTTCCGGTGTTATCTCGGTCTCCACAGCAGCTGGTTCTGGTGTTACTTCGGTCTCCACAGCTGCTGGTTCCGGTGTTACCTCGGTCTCCACAGCAGCTGGTTCTGGTTCCTGCTCAACTTGTTCAGAGAAGAACGCAGAACTGAGTTCAGATAATGGCTTTGTTTCAACAGCTGGTTTTGGTTTTGTTTCAGCCAATACAGGTTGTTCTTCTTGTTGGGATTCAACAAGACCAGGTAATTCGCCCAAATTATCTGTCATAACTTTATTGTCATCAATTCTAATGTAATGATCCTCATATGCCCTAAAGTATCTAACATTTTTTCCCATCCTAATCTTGCCAAGGTCACCATAAACTGTCATGTATTTGACACCATGTCCTAAATTGTTAGCAATGGCATCACGGTCTACAATTTCTCCACTGCTTATTTTATTTCCAATATCACGATGTTGTTTTACTTTAGTGATGATATGATTTTGATCATATAATACTTGAGAAATTAGATAATCAGCCCACTTTGCCATTTCAAAAAATATTGTAATTATCCCCTAAATAAGCAATGAGTTTTGCAATATTTAGAATTGGTGTTAATCCTTAAAGGGTTCAAAAAGTTTATTTTTTTATTGAAAATAAAATTCGACACAATTGAATATTTGAATAAATTAAAAAAAAATAACTCGTATTTTCATACTTTCATCAATAAGAAATCCTTGGCAGTTGGTGTCATATTTTTAAAGCCTGGTGAAAACGACACACAAGAACCGCATGATTCTGATGAAATTTACTATATTCTAGACGGAAACGGATTTTTACAAATTAATGATAAATCTCATCGTATCAAAAAGGAAGAGATCTATTTTGTGGCAAAAGATGTTCCTCACCACTTTTATGGTAACACAAAAAATCTTTCTGTTTTGTATTTTTTTGGCGGTTCTGATTCTTAGGAAAGAATTTTTACCTTTCTTCCAACAACACTGATTTTCTTTTCTGCTATGAGTCTTACAGCTTCGGGGTAAGCTTTGTGTTCTTTTGCTAATATTCTCTTTGACAAGGTTTCCTCAGTATCATCATTTTTGATTTTTACCGTTTTCTGAACAAGAATTGGCCCTGTATCTACCCCTTCATCCACAAAATGAACAGTGCAACCTGAATGACTTACACCTGATTCAATCGCTTGTCTTTGTGCATCTAGTCCTGGAAATGCAGGCAAAATGGAAGGATGGATATTTAGCATTCGATTTTTAAATTTTTTAATAAATTCTGGGCTCAGTATTCTCATGAACCCCGCAAGACAAATCAGAGAATTTTTTGGTGTAATATCATATTTACTCAGTACATGTATTATTTTTTGGTCATATTCCCATCTTGTTCCTTGAAATCCCTTACTTTCGACAATTTCAGTTTGGACGCCAAGTTTCCTTGCAATCTTTAATCCTTTTGCCGATGGTTTGTTCGAAATAACTATTGCAGGTTTAATTGGAATGTTTTGTTTTTGTACTGCATTAAGTATAGACTTCATGTTGCTCCCTCTTCCGGAGATTAAAATTGCGAGTTTAAGCAACGCTTTGTTTAACTCTGTTCATAAAATAAAGCTATAGATTACCATGGGGTGTCATCGATTAACTTTAGTTCATTATCTACTATCCTGAATCCCATAATATCCAACGTTTCTTTTGCAGTTGAGGAGTTTCTTTCCAATATTTGCCTCGCAAGATCAATACGTGATTTCATGTCCATGTTCTGGCCAATTTTGTATTTTCCTGTTAATGATTCTGGGACAATTTTGATAACCTCAACTCCCTTTAGAACATCCATGTCAGGTTTGATTGGTTCATATCCGCCCTCAGGTTGGTATTTTTTCATCAGACCATTTAGTGCAATAGTTTTTTCTTTCTTATCTGAAACAATACTGCCATTTCCTTTTATTACGACGCTGATGTATAATGTATCGGCAAGAGATGCATCAGTAGGATCTGAAAAATACGATGGTAGAAAT
>JACNGK010000129.1:0-4815 GCA_014384145.1 Nitrososphaerota archaeon | reverse complement strand
ATCTTAGGTATCTAGGCTAAGAAATACTTATTGCAGTTTGCAATTCAGTCAAAATACTTGAAGATTTGGTTTGATGTTTTAACCCCAAAACAACTTGTTTTTTTTGAACCAATGATAAAACGTATGAAAAAAAGTCATACAATATTATGTACTTCACGTGATTATAACCAAGTAACACAATTAGCAAAAATAAGAAATCTGAAGTTAATAATAGTAGGAAAACATGGAGGATTCAAAAGGCATAGTAAGCTAAATGCTAGTCTACACAGGACAAAATTACTATCTATAAGAATAAAGGAGTTTTCACCTGATATCACGATAAGTTTCTGCTCACCCGAAGCAGCAAGAGTTTCTTATGGATTAAACATTGATCACATATGTTTTTCTGATTCACCACATGCCAATGCTGTTATGCGACTTGTTATACCTCTAGTTCAAAAACTGTTGATCCCATGGATTATCCCAAAAAAAGAATTCGTAAAATTTGGAATAAACATCAAAAATATTATACATTACAGAGCAATTGATGCCGCAATAATAACGAAACGAAAGATTTCAAAAAATAGCAAAAACCCAGTTAAAGAAAGTAAAAGAAAAGTGATTCTGGTGAGGGTTGAAGAAGAATATGCTTCCTATTCATCTAAAAAAAGACCAGCAATACCCATTATCAAAGAAATAATCAAAAATTTTTATGAAGAAGAGATCGTTGTAATGGCACGGTATACGTCTCAAGCAAGACATTTAGAACAAACTTTTGGCAAAAAAATCAGAGTGTTAAACAAGGTTATTGATAGTAAAATATTGTTGGAAAATACTGATGTTTTCGTTGGATCCGGTGGAACAATGACCGCTGAATCTGCACTACTTGGTACTCCGACAATCTCGTACGATGCTGTTCCAAATATTATAGAGGCCTATCTTGTCAGGAAAAAATTGGTGATAAGGAAAACAAATCCTAAACAGATAGTAATATCAATTAGGAAGATTTTTGGGTCCAAAAATTTAGAAATAAAAAAGAAATCTAAAAAGATGCTAGATTCTATGGAAGATCCTTATCCTATCCTTGTAAAAACAATGAAATCTATGTTGAAGTAATATTATAAGGGGATAGAAAAAAAATGTACTGAAGCCCGGTAGTGTAGTGGCAAGCATAGGGGCCCTTGGAGCCTTTGACCTCGGTTCGAGTCCGGGCCGGGCTACTATTTTTTTAAAAATCCATTTTAGTTAACAATTTTGTTGCGATGACAAAAAGAATGGATGCAAGAACTAACAAAACTACCATTTCTAAAATAACAAACTCTGTAATGGTGCCAAAAATTCCAGCCCTAATTATATCGACAAGATATGTAAGTGGATTCAGATAAAATATAGTTGCAAGAGGTTGTGGAGCACCAGCGGCAGGATAAAAAGCTGTACTTACAAAAGCAAAGAAAATAAAAACCGTATTAATAATTACGTTAAAGCCCTCGCTTGAACGTAGTCTTGCGGATATGATTGAAGCAATAGAACCAAATAATATTGCACCGACTATTGAGCTGAAAACTATGAGTGGAATTGTTACTAAACTAAATTCTACTGATTGAAAAAATACTGGATAACCAACTGCCGCTATTAACGCTGCACTAACTAGACCTACTATTGCAATAGTGGTGATATTGCTAAGAATGTAGTTTGATCTTGTAAATGGACCTGACATTATTTGTTCAAACATTCCATGTCGTCTATCATTCCAAATTATAATTCCAGAAATGAGTGTACTATTCATAATGTTAAAACCAATCATCCCAGAAGCTAAGAATGCTGGATAGCTTAGATTCTTAGTTCCAAAAGATACTTCATCTATCAATGCACTGTACGCAAAACCAGCTACAAAAATCCAAATCAGGGGAAAAATTACCTGCCAGATTAAGAAACCTGGATTCACTGAGATGGTAATATTTCTATTAACTAATCTGATTATCGGATGTATTAGAATCACCTACAACTTTGAGAAATACTTCTTCAAGATTTGTTGGTATTGCCGACAAATCATCTATAGCTATATTGTTTTGATTTAAAATTTTTAAAATGCTCATTAAAACAACTTCAGAATCAGTAGAATGTATTGTAATTGTTGCCCCCGTATTAAACTCAATTTTACAATCCTGAATGTTTTCTAAAAGATTTCCTAATGCTTCGGTGTTAGAAGAAACGTGAATTTTGATTGTTTTTTCACGACCAAATCTTTTTTTAAGTTCGTTTGGGGAATCAACAGTAATTATTTTACCTTTGTTAATAATTGCAATATTATCACAGAGATATTCCGCCTCAGTTAGTACATGTGTGGTGTAAAATATTGTTAGGTTTTTTTCCTTTACTTGACTTTTTAAAAAATCTAGTAATTGTCGTCTAGCGGTTGGATCCAGTCCAACGGTAGGTTCATCTAAGAACAATAAATCCATATCATGCATAAATTCACGTGCAACCTGGACTCGCCTTCTCTGACCAATAGAAAGATCCTCATTTCTTTTCTTTCTAATTTCAACTAGATTAAAGGCGGTAAGAAGTTCTTCTGTTCTATCCATTCTAGTTTTTTTGTCAAGATCCCACATCATTCCATATTTTTCCAGAGATTTTTCAACTGAGAGTGTAGGTTCGTAACTTGGTTGCTGTAAAACTACGCCAATTTTTTTTCTTATACTCAATGGTTCCTTTACAGTATCAATTTCTAGAACTGAAATTTTGCCGCTGGTCGGCTGGATCAATGTGGTTAGCAGTTTAATCACAGTTGATTTTCCTGCTCCATTTGGTCCTAGAAAACCAAAAATTTGTCCCTCATCGATGTCAAGATCTATACCGTCTACAGCATTTATTTCATCATATGATTTGAAAAGCGATCGGGCAAAAATAGATTTCATATTTCTTGAAATCCTAGACTCCTTAAATGTTAATAAGAGCTAAAAAGAAGAAATTGAAGGGAGCAACTTGTCAGAGTTTGAAGAACTATTAGAAAAGATACAGGAACAAAAACCTGAATTAACCAAACAAGATATTGACGTTAGAATTAAACAGAAAATTGAAAAGATAGGTCCAGGTTATTTGACAGAGGAAGGAGCTCTTTTTCTTATTGCGAAGGATTTAGGGATATCATTAAAGCAGACTTTGAAAACTGAAATGAGTTTAAAGGATATTTACGTAGGTGCTAAGGACGTATCAATTGAAAGTAGGGTTCTCAACATTTCACCCACAAAGCAATTTTCTAGAAAAGATGGTTCTCCTTTCCTGCTTAGAACTATGACTGTTTATGATAATGATTCGGCTGTAAGCGTCAAGCTTTGGGATGAAAAAGCTAACCTGCCAGGAATTGAAGAACTGAAACCCGGTGATTTGATAAAAATAATCAAGGCGTATATCAAATCGGATCTTAATGGTAGCCCAACGATAAATGTTGGTTCGGGATCTAATATCGAGCCGACCAATAAAGAAAGTAAAATTATTGCAGTTGATGAACTGACTGTTGATGCCAGTCAGGTTAAGGAAAATCAAAGTAATCTGGTCGTTTCTGGTAAAATAGATGGTAGTATAACTACACTAGAATTTACTAACCGACGGGGCGAACCAGGGAAAGGACTCAGAATGAGATTGAAAGGAAATGATGATACCACAAAAGGAGTCGTCATATGGGGAAGAGATGAATCGTTTTTGCCTAAAGTTATTCCTCAGAATGCAAAAGTTAGGCTCTTGGGTGTTAGAACAAAGGTAGGAAACCAAGGTCTTGAAATTCATGGAAATGAGGCAACGCTGATTGAAATTGAGGGAGGAAAAGAATCAGAACCTGTTATTGTACGTGTTGCTACAATGAAAAGAAATGATGGAGGAAAAACTGTTGCAATGGGTATAGACAATAAGAAAAATACGGTGTACTTGACTGACTCTTCAAATATGCTAGATTCTATTAGTGCTGGAGATGTTATAGAATGCATGCCAGCACAAGTCTTTGGTAATGCTGTAACGATAAACAATGATTCGTTTGTAAGAAAAATTGATGATGATGGAAGCATACCATCATTATCAGATCTGAGAACAAAAATCTCCGAGATTAAATCTGAAAATAATTACTGTGTTGAAGCCATAATTTTGAAAGAACCGGAAAAGCGGGAGGTACAAACAAAAACTGGAGAAACAATCTTGCTGTCAGAAATGTTTGTTGAAGATGCTAGCGGTCAGATTTGGATTAAGGGATGGAGAAACCAAGCTATTCTTTTAGATGGCCTTTCTAGCGGCGAAATAATTTCTGTGACTGCTGTTAACGCAAAAGCTGGACTTGAAGGGAGAACTGAATTGTTTTTAACTCCGTATTCAACTGTTGTAAAAAAGAACTAATCGTCCCAAAAGCCTCTTGTCATTACATACTGCCTTTCGGCTTCGTAAATTTGTTTATACATAAGCTCTTGGTCAATCATATTTCGTAAAATCCTTGCGCCGGTATCAGCACCAACACCGTAACCAGATAATACGATTATAGCATTTTTACCAAAAGTTTCAACCAACGAGGCAACTTTCCAAGCTCGCTTAAACCTTTGATTTTCTTCGGCTGAAAGTTTTTTCCCATTATGTTTTTTCCGAATGATTTTAACCAAATCATGATCTGAATAAAATGTAGTTGTAATTTGCCTGCTTTTGCAATATTTACAACTAAGATTTTTCTTTACTTCTTCCGTAATAATGGCTAGTTGCCATTTGCCACAACGAGCACAAATTAGTCGATGTTTGGTTTTAAACAATCGCTTTTTTACTAAATCAAGAATTGCCTTATCAACACTTGCTGGAGATGAA
>JACNGK010000078.1:0-4857 GCA_014384145.1 Nitrososphaerota archaeon | reverse complement strand
ATTTGATATTTTAAAGGGTGATCCATCACAACACCAATACAAACTATTTTTTCAAATTAGCAAAGTATCTGGTGAAAAGGCTACCACGATTTTTAAGAGATATGAATATTCGAAAGAATTTCTACGAAGTTTGATTAGACGTGGTTCTTCTAGGATTAATTTTATTATAGATGCAAAGACCAAGGATGGGCATATATTCAGAATTAAAATATTAACTCTTAGTCATAGAGAACTTAATACTTCTAGAAAACGTGCGTTAAGATTAGAAGCAAAAAAACAAATAGAAAAAATAGTTCCACGGATGACAATTGATGAGTTCGCCCAGGCTGCGTGTTATGGAAAGATTAACTCTGATATTATGGCTGCCACAAAAAAGATTATTCGTGTTAGGCATGTTGGTTTGGAAAAAGTAAAATTGCTTAGGACATCAGAAGAAGAAATTGCTCTTCTTCAAGCTTAAATTAAGATATCAAATTTCTATTTAACAACATGACAAGAAACATTGTGGCCAAAATAGATTTGATATTACATGCTACTGAAGATTTTCAAAAAATAGCAGAACCTCTAAATGATTTATTTGCTATAGAAAAGGAGGACGTTACAAAACAGGAGCTTTCTGGGCATTTTGGAAATCCTATCTTGATGTTACATGTGGAGGTTAAAAAGAAAAGAGCGGACCAGTTTATCAAAAAACTTGTTTCGCTTATTCCTAGAGAGACAATGAGCGAACTGTTAACAAACATTGAAGAGCGAATTTTTGAATCATCTATGTATATACGATTTTCAAAGCAAAACCTTGTAAAAAAAATTCTGACACTTGAAGAGAAGGATCCTATTAGAATTGCAATTTATACACCAACATATGTAAAAAAGGAGATACCAGACACTTACAGAAAATTACTAAACCAAGATAATGATTAACCTAGAAGATGCTTTTAGTATTATTTTAAATAAAGTTACAAGAGTTTAAAATCATGAATACTGATTATGACGTAATTGTGGCAGGTGGAGGTCTGACTGGGACAGTTGCAGCTCAAGCGATCTCATATTATTCTAATC
The DNA here is from genome assembly GCA_014384145.1 of Nitrososphaerota archaeon. Lineage (GTDB taxonomy): Archaea > Thermoproteota > Nitrososphaeria > Nitrososphaerales > Nitrosopumilaceae > Nitrosopelagicus. The sequence continues at coordinate 3,798 of JACNGK010000078.1, read as the reverse complement.
AAAATTTATCCATTCTTTCAATTGACAGAAATCCGGAGACACTCCCTGGGCGAAAATCAAATCCGGGTTGGACATGTGGTGATGCTTGTTCAAAGGAAGCAGTTGATTTCATGACAGAGAGGATAAAAGTTCCCTGGACATCTCCAGAAATTGAGCATGATGTAAAAGGTGTTATGGCATTCTCGCCTGATAAAGAGACCGCAATTCCTTTTGATGGTGATGGCTACATGCTCAATCGTCAAAAACTACCAGAAATTCAAAATGCAAGAACAAAAAAGATGGGAGTTAACTTTGATTTTGAAATTAATCTTACAGGTCTAATCTATGACGGACCACAGGTGACAGGTGTTCAAGGCATCAATAATAAAACAAAACAGCCATACAAAAAAACAGCAAAGGTTGTAGTGGACGCAACAGGAGTCACTTCAATGCTTAGAAATCAGCTTGAAAACTCCACAAAAATTGAGAAAAAAATAGACAGGCGCGATCTAGAATCAACTGGTAGACATATTATGTATTTTGACAAGGACGAGGAAGATCTAACGGAGTTTGATCCAGATTACTGTATCATTCACCTAGACCAAGACATTGCGCCTGGAGGATATGGATGGGTCTTTCCAAAAGCTGACAACAAAGTAAACATAGGACTAGGTGTTGAAAAATCAATTTTAGATCAGAGAAACAAAAGACTCGGGAAAAAAGATAACGTTGCATCGTTGATGGAAGAATATCTGCAAAGAAACAAGGCAATTAAGAATGCAAAACTGTCGCAAGATCCAGAAGACATTCACAATAACACTGGAGTATTCCAAGTTTCTGTAAGAAGACAAAATGACTGTATGGTTTCCGGAGGTTACATATTAGTTGGAGATTCTGCATGGATGCCAAAACCAATTGATGCAGGAGGAATTGGTCCAGCATTAATTGCAGGTACAATTCTTGGTAAAAATGTTGTAGACGCAATTGAGGCAAATGATGTCACAGAAAAAGGATTATGGCAGTATAATCTTGACTTTATTGAAGAGTATGGTTACAAGACTGCTGGACTAGAACTTTTCAGAAGACTGGTACAGACGTTAACTAATGAACAGATTAGCTACGGCATGAAACACTTTTTGGGAAATGTTGACGTTGAAGCTATTAGCAAAGGCGAACATCCAGATTTTTCAGGACTTACCAAACTAGGAATGATCATACGTGGTGCTATGAACAAGACGGTTGCTAGCGGACTAAAATATACATCAGAACAAAACCAGTGGTTGGTTAAACATTATAGAAATTATCCCAAGGAACCTAGTGGATTTGAAGAATGGAACAAGTCACTTCTCAAAACTCTTGATGAATCGTTTGTAAAAATAGCCTCGTTTTCCAAGAATTAGTCTTAAATAAAGTACCAATGCCAATGATGTTACTTTGTCAGATCAAAGTGAACAATCCGTAGAGGGAAACGAGCAATCAACTTACCTTGATTGGAATAACTCAATTGATGTTATAGACAAGGCATTTGAAAAAGGATTGTTTGTTATGATCATAGGACCAAAAGGAACCGGTAAAACTTCATTGGTAAGAGAATATGCAATACAAAAATCAAAAGAATTAGAATCAATCAATTTTAGTTTAAGAACAAGAGAAAGTCATCTAGTAGGGACCAAGACCTTGATCGATGGAAACATTGGTTTCGATGAAGGAATTTTAGTAAAATCAATGAAAGAAGGGAATATTTTATATCTTGATGAAATTAATGCGGCAGAAGCTGATGTCTTGTTAAGATTAGATGAAGCACTTGATGATCGTAAACAGATCGTTCTCAAGGAATCTGATGGCCAAGTTATTAAAGCAAAAGATTCATGGTTTGTGATCGCTACAATTAATCCTCTTACGCACGTTGGAACTAAGGAACTTCCACCACAGCTTCTAAGCAGATTTCCAGTTAGAATCAGGCTAGATTATCCTCCTGAAGATGTTGAATACCAGATAATCAAAAAACATGTAAAAAACCCAATTGAATCTGATGTTTTGCTTGGAATCAAACTTGCAAATACATTACGTCAAGCATCTGCTGTTGAAGAACTGTATTATTCTCCATCTATTAGAGAAACCATTGCATTTGCAAAATTATTGGAGGGCGGAGTTTCAGCAAAACATGCTGCAAAGATTGTTTTTGGAAATGTTTACTTCCAATGGGGAAACGTAGAATTTCAAAAAGTAAATGATATTATCACCTCGATGTTTGGTAGCTAATGCAATCCCTCCAATTACAAAATGACACTTTAATTGATATTGCCACTTTTCTTGCAAGACGTTGGTCCGGAAAAGAAAATGTAACTGTTGGATTCTCAAAAATAAGACAAAATGAAACCAGATTAAAAGAAAAAAAAGTCCTACTGATGCCAAATGAGCATTATTATGGAAACGATTTTCAGAAATACAGACAGTTTAGGGTATCAATTTGGTATGAAGCTATGCGGTTGAAACATTGCGAAAAAATCCTTAGCAATGATCATGCATATGGTTTTATTTTAAATGCAATAGAGACACGAAGGATTGAACTTGTAGGAATAAAAGTTTGGAAAGGAATGGTTGAGGAATTAATATTCAATTATACAAACATGTGGCTATCCAGAGCTAATCTAGGCTCAATTTTTGGAAAGGCTAGAACAGTAGAAGCATTCTATCAATATTTCTTATTTGGAGATATTAAGGGAGAAATACAGCCTAGTCAATTTAACAAGGTTGCAAAAGCGGTAGAACTTGCAAAGCATATTCTAGGTGAATCAATGGAAAAAGATCACGGTACATCCTGGATTGAATCAAAGATACCAGAAATTTTAAAGATTTTAGATTTGGATGCATTGATTTCTATTCCACTTTCAGTTCCACTAAAAGGTCCTGGATTAGCAATAACTCCTAATGATTTGGCTAAAGCAATGAAACAAGTTACAAAATCAAGAAAAGATGATTTTAGCAAATTTGATTCAAAAAATGTTTTAGAAGGAAAAACTGTTCTTGATGAATTCAAAATAATAAAAACGGAAAATAGGAAAAACGAGAAAAAAGGTTTGAATACAAAATCTATCGGCATCCAAATACCAGATCAATCTAATGTTGATGAGACTAAAATTTATGACCAAGACTTGATCAATAATTTGAAAGCCAAGTTTAAAGAATGGAAAACGGGATGGAAAGAATATCACTTTTCTACAGGAGATGAATTTGACAATGATGCTTATCTTGAGGGATATGACCTACCATTTGTTAGAGATTTAAAGAAATCAATTAGAACGCGCATTGTAATTCTGCTTGATCACTCATCGAGTATTGCTGATCAACAAACAGATTACAAAAAAGCTACTCTAGCATTATGTGAAGTCTTAGCCTTTCTGAAGATTAAATTTTCAGTATATGCATTCAATACTACTGAAAGACAAGTAATGTGCTGGCTTGTCAAACCAGATGGTCTTAAATGGAATAATTCGTGTGCAAAAAGACTTGCCCAAATTCCAGCTAATGGTGGAACACCTTTAGCTGAAGTTTACGATAAGCTCTATCCAATTCTATATTCTAAAAAACCAGACATCTTTCTGACACTTTCTGACGGAGAACCGTCGGACACGTTTGCTGCTCGTTCTATGGTTAAATCGTTCAAATCGCTTGGGATTAAAATGGTAGCAATTGGAGTTGGCAGAGATACACGTAACGCTACAATAATTGCGACAAATTTGAAATACTTGGGATTTGAGAGGACGTTGGGAGTTTCTAGGCTTAAAGATATTCCTAATAAAGTGTTAAATGTACTAA
>JACNGK010000117.1:0-4866 GCA_014384145.1 Nitrososphaerota archaeon | reverse complement strand
TCATTGGTGCTGCAATATCAATAGGCTATGCCTTTGGTGTTACAATTGTAATCCTAAAAGTAATGGATGCCGTTTGGCCGGGCGGAATCAGAGTCACTCCAAAAGAAGAGGAGATTGGTCTCGATTTGGCACAGCATGGCGAAAGAGCATACGTAAACGAATAGAAAAAACACCCTTTTTTCTCTTTTTATTTTATTATCCCTTACACTATGTGTAATGGTTTTTCTTATACTCTTAAGATCATTTTAAATTAATTTCTTATATCAAAACCAAATGAATTTACATTTGAACTTTTTATTAAATTCATGTTAATTTCTACATCTGAATTAAATTCAATTCTTAATGATTCGAATGTCATTATAGCTGATACTCGTTCTTTCAAAGAATATTCTGAAGGACATATTCCAGGATCTGTTCATTTAGATCTATTTGCATTTCATTGGATTGATACAACAAAACAAGGAATTGAAAATTTTAACAACCAAGCAAGAAAACTACTTTCATTTCTTGGTGTTACATCTGAAAAGAAAGTCATCTTTTATGACTCTATATCTGGAATGCTTGCAGCAAGAGGTGTTTGGATGTTGATGTATTTTTCACATCAAAATGTCTTCATGTTAGATGGTGGAATTATAAAATGGAAAAGAGAAAACCTCTCACTTGAAACAAAAGCAAATAATTTCAAACCATCAGAATTTTTAGGAAAAGTTAATCCTGAAATAATATCCGGATTTGAATATATCAGAGATAATCTAGATAATTTGAAAATCATTGATGCTCGTTCTATTGGTGAATATGATGGTACTATAGTTCGTGCAGCTCAAACTGGTCATATTCCAACTTCTATCAATATTGATTGGAATCAAAATATCTCTGATGATGGTACTTTCAAAAGCGATCAAGAATTATCTGAAATGTATAATATTCCAAAAGACTCTGAAATTATTACTTATTGTCAAGGGGCATATAGAGCAGCCAATTCCTTTTTGGTTTTGAAAAAATTAGGATTCAAAAATGTTAAGGTCTATTTGGGTTCTTGGGGAGAATGGGGAAATGATATGGAACTTTCTGTGGAATAATAAACACTAATTCAATTAGGATATTTTAAAAAATCTAACTTATGGACTAATTACAGATACCCCAAAAATAGCAAAGCCAAGCATAATGACTGCAGGAATCGTTGTGATTATGGCTTCTTTTGACATGTTCTATCTATTTCATACCTCTATTTTTTCTTACTCTTCCAAGAATAAGAGTTGTAAACTGTTTCAGGAACTAATTGTTTGAATGGTTGAGAACCTCCATCATACCATTTTGTAAAGAATTCGTAAAGGTGAAGCCTTAGAGACTGTATGTAAACAATCAAACCTTCAATCATCATAATTCCAATCTGTCCTCCAATAATGAGTACCATGGCCATTGGTGAACTAAGTCCTCCCAATGATTCAAAGGCCTGGTTAACTGTAAGCAATAAAGCTGCATGTACTAAAAGCATAATTCCTATTCGGGCATAACTAATCGAATGCGCTAGACATTCAATGGTTTTTCCAAGTAAAACTTCCATAATTACACTTACCATATCTCCACCATCTTCTGGATGTTTTTTGTTATGTTTTATTCCACCTATAATCATCAATACAACGCATGCAAGTATGAGAATGACTGAAACTCTAACAACTATCCATACAACTGCCCATTCTCCAACAAGTACAGAAACCCAAGGAACAGCTTCTGTGTGAATTTTAGAATACATATTCATTACATCATATCCAGAACCTATTGCCCCCATCATTACTCCGAAAACTCCTAACCACATGAACAAATTTGGAATAGCTTCAAAGATCAATGTATTCTTGTCTTTCTTTTTTGCATAGTTACGAATTCGCAGAAGGAAAGCCCATCCTAGATGAATAACTCCTATGAATAATGAAACTTTTAGAATCATAATTACTTGATCAAATGTTAATTGTGCTACACTGATAGATCCTATCAACCATGAAATTGAATGAAGTGGACCACCTTCATGTAATAACATTTCAAAGCCTACAAAATGTTCTAAATGAAAACCAAATACTTCTCCTTGGAATACTCCAGCAAGCGCACCTGCCCCACCAGATATTGCAAGTAACATTCCCCATCTTGATAAATTTCCTTGTCCTTTGAATTTGAATAATAATCCTAATCCCATTAATAATAATCCGTGACCTACGTCTGCAAACATTAATCCATAAAATATTGGCCACATGAGTGCTACCATCCAAGTTGGATCAAATTCTCCTTTTTTGGGAATTCCCTGACTATTAGTAATTACTTCAAAAGTTTTAACCCATCTTGGATTATCTAAATAAACTGGAAGTTCTGCAAGTGTATCTTTATCTTTTACTTCTTCAGTTATTGATGTCCATTGACTTGTTACTTCTTTGAATTTTTTTTCCATTTTCTTTGGAATATAGCCTTGAATGACTGCAAAATTTTTGGTACCACCTGGTTTACGTAATGTTTCAAGAACTTCTTTTGCTACTAATGCATTTTCATGCATTGTTAAAACATCACCACGAATTTTTTTTGTAATAGAAGATAATTCTTTGGAAATTGTTTTTTGTTTTTCTGTTAGTTCTTTTATCTTTGATTCTGCCAAAGAATAGGCTTCATTTGGAATTTGAGGAAATTCTTTAGGTATCATAAATGGATTAGAATTAAGGGCTCTCATAGTTTTAAGAATTTTATCAGAATCATCATTGTCAGAAATTATTATGATAGCTGATTTTTCTTTAGATTCTAAATCATATTTGAAAATTGGTATTCCTTCTAATGTTCTTTCAATTTCACCATAATCAGAGGAATTAATGATAAATAGATTTGAATAGAAATATTTTGTAGAACCAAAACCAGTTAAATCAATTTTAAGATTATTTGCAACTTCTAACGTTTCTTTTAATGCTTTGAATTCTTCTAAAGAATGATTAATTTTTACATTCTCTTCTAATGACTTTGCTGCATTAGTAAGAAATTCTGGAACTTGTTCCAGTTCACTAATCATATTTTCAATTTCATCAACATCATATTTTTTCTTTTTAATCACAGTACCTTTGAAAAGTATCTCCATAATTCCAACTCGTAGAGGAATATTCAGTCCTTTTATGACATCTTCAATAAATTGGAATGATTTTTGTGCGCGTAAAAGAAGATCATCAATTTCAGGAGTAACTGTTTCATTATTCATCTCCATTTTATGAAACCATTCAAACTCAGTAAGACGTGATATGAGACTTGGCGACTCTGTTCTTGGAAGTATGACGCTTCCCATTAAAAGATCTGCAACAGCCACAATTTAGACGCCAGTCATTACATTATAATATCTTTCCGTGTTTTTGATTTATTTTTTATTTTTTTAGAATTAGTTGTATTTTTCCCAAACATTAAAATCTACATTCTATTGGCTTCAACATATCTTGGGATCAAATTCAACAATGGAGCAGACTATTGACAAAATTCTCAATAAATCTGAGAAACAGGTACTATCTGATCTCAAAGATGCAGGATTAAACTTTAAACAAAATCTTGATGATTCTCTCGCTACATTAGAATCTGAATATGATAAAATTATTTCAGATGGTAAAAAAGAGGCAGATAAAATTGAAAAACAAATTGTTGGTGGTTCTGATATTGAAGCCAGAAATAAACAACTTTTAGCCTTAGAATCAGCAGTTGATAGAGTATTTACTACTGCATTAGAACAAATTACAAACTCTGATCGAAATAGCGATTATGCAAATTTAATTAATACTCTTTTACAAGAATCAACCCAAATTTTGGGAACTACTGAAGTTACAGTATTTACAAATGCTAAAGACAAGGATGTAGTTCAATCATCTCTATCTAACTTTTCAGGATCTGAACTTTCTTCTGAAATGATCGATTGTATTGGTGGTGTTAAAATTGAATCAAAAGATGGAGCTATGAAATTCGATAATACTATTGATGCAAAAATCGATCGGTTAAAGCCTTTAATTAGGAAAGAAATTGCATCAAAATTCGGAGTGAAAGAATAAGATGACAGCACAAGGTAGAATTGTATGGGTAAGTGGTCCAGCAGTTAGGGCTGATGGTATGGCTGATGCAAAAATGTATGAAACTGTGACTGTTGGTAATTCAAAATTAGTAGGTGAAGTAATTAGATTAACAGGAGATGTTGCATTTATTCAAGTTTATGAGTCAACAAGTGGATTAAAACCAGGTGAACCTGTAGTTGGAACTGGAAACCCACTCAGTGTATTATTGGGTCCAGGAATTATTGGACAACTTTATGATGGAATTCAAAGACCACTAAAAGAATTATCAAAAGCATCTGGTTCATTTATCGGTAGAGGAATTACAACTACTCCAGTTGACATGGTTAAAACATACCACTTTGTTCCAACTGCAAGTAATGGTGATGAAGTTTTACCAGGTAATGTGATCGGAACTGTACAAGAAACAGATCTTATTGAACACTCTATTATGGTTCCACCAAATCATCCAGGTGGAAAAATTTCAAACCTTGTTTCAGAAGGAGATTATAATTTAGAAACTGAATTAGCAACAGCTGAGAAAGATGGACAAAACGTTCCACTTAAAATGTATCATAAATGGCCTGTACGAAAACCACGTCCATATAACACAAGATATGATGCAACAGTTCCATTACTTACTGGACAACGTGTAATTGATACATTTTTCCCAATTGCTAAAGGAGGAACTGGTTCAATTCCTGGAGCATTTGGAACAGGAAAAACTGTTACATTACACCAAATTGCAAAATGGGCTGATTCACAAGTTGTTGTTTACATTGGTTGTGGTGAAAGAGGAAATGAAATGACTGAAGTA
>JACNGK010000126.1:0-4902 GCA_014384145.1 Nitrososphaerota archaeon | reverse complement strand
TCAACTTCATCTGCATATAGATATGAAGAGGATGTTCCAATACTTATTCCAGGAGTAAATGATGAGCAAGCAGAACTGCTTGAAGTTCAAAAGAAAAACCGTGACTGGAAAGGTTGGGTAGCACCGCTACCAAACTGTACGACTACTGGTTTAGCTATCACACTAAAACCACTGCTTGACAAATATGGTGCGAAGAAAGTCATGATGACTTCAATGCAAGCAATCTCTGGTGGTGGAAAGACTGGGGTATCTGCAATGGGAATTACTGATAACATACTTCCATACATTCCAAAAGAAGAAGACAAGGTAAAAAAAGAAACCAGAAAGATTCTAGGTAAACTAAAGAACGGTAAGATCGAAGATGCAGACATTAGAGTTAGCTGCACATGTACACGTGTTCCTGTAATCGATGGACACACTGAATCAGTCTTTGTTGAAACAGAAAAGGAAATTGATCCTAAAAATGCAAAGGAAACATATGAACAATACAATAAGGAAATTAGTGTTGCAGGTCTTCCATCAGCGCCAAAAGATTACTATGCATTTCATGAAGATCCAACACGACCACAACCAAGAATGGAGAGAGAAGTTGGTGGTGGCATGACTACAACAATAGGTAGAGTCGAAAAGGAAGAGCTATTTGATAATGGAATAAAGTACATGTTATTCTCACACAACAAGAAGATGGGATCTGCAAAGGGTGCTGTTCTCCTAGCTGAGATGCTATACAAAAAAGATAAGATTTAAAGAAAAAAATTATAAAAATTTCAATAATAGCTTTATTAATCCGAAAAATATGTAATGTCTCAGGTGTTTTAAACGGCAAAAGTGGATAAAATAGATCAAAAGATTTTATCAGAGCTTAGTAGGGATTCATCAATCTCAATTCCAAAACTTTCTGAAAAAATTAACGCCAACTCTTCAGTAGTTTATAGCAGGATAAAGCGATTAATAAATAAAAAACTCATTGAGCGATTTACAATTGAGATTAACAATAAGGAATTAGGGTTTGGTGTAAAGTCAATAACAGGAATTAACATGGATTCAAAGCAACGAGATAATGTTATCCAAGAATTATTCAAGATCCCAGGTGTGAGAGAGGTTGCGGAAGTGACAGGTAGGTTTGACATACTGGTAACAATGTATGCCGAAAACCTGAATGATATGTATAAGATTGTTTCAGATAATATTGGTAAAATTCAAGGAATTATAGGCTCTGAGAGTTTTATAGAAATGAAGACGCGAACAAAACAAATGCCCTATATGTTAGAATAGTGATGCAGATCTGAGAATAGAGTGATGATTAATGCAAACTTTTAACACAAAATCAAATATCGCTGTATACTACGAGCTGACAAAACCAAAGATCTGGTACCTTCTTGTGTTTACTGCCTTTGGTGCAGCCATTACCGCTTCAAATGTTTTCAACATTCCAATTTCTTTTGAAACATGGGCATTACTCCTTGGAGGAGTAGCTGCGGGTTCTGCTGCTGCGAATACGTTGACAAATTATCATGACAGAGACATTGATGCAATAATGGAGAGAACAAAAGGTAGGCCCATCCCAAGTAGACGAATTTATCCTGCAGAAAAGGCTAGGAATTTTGGACTGATACTTGCAGCAATATCATTAGCATGTGCTTTTGGCATATGTTTTACCGCATCATTTTGGCAAGGCATCTTAGCTGGTTCCTTTATGGCGTTTGGATTAGTAGATAATATTTTGGTGTATAGTTATGGTCTAAAACGTAAAAGTAGATCAAACATTGTTCTGGGAGGATTCTCAGGCGGTGCACCAGCACTGATTGGCTATGTTGCTGTAACTACAACTGGCCTCTGGGACTTTGGTCTTGTTATAGCTGGATTAGTCTTTGTTTGGATTCCAATGCATATTTGGGCATTAACTTTACACTTTAAGGATGATTACCAAAAAGTAAACGTTCCAATGTTAACTGCTGTACAGTCAGAAAAAACTTCTGCAAGAATAATTGCTGGTACAACACTAATGATGGTACTCTTTAGCGTAGTTCCATTTTTCCTAACACATGATAATGGAGAGCCATTGATGCATGAAGTTTATCTGTATACTGCAATTGCGTCTGGAGTTTTAATGGTGGTTCTTAGTTTCTGGGTTGTTGCAAAACCAAGCGAAAAGGCTTCATGGGTTTTGTTCAAGTTTTCAAGTCCATATTTGGCTGTACTTTTCATCGCACTAATGGTGGATTCTGTTCTTTAGTTTGGCTAAAGAGGGTTATTCATGGAAATAATGGGCAGAGGTTTAAGCCAGATTGTTCAGGAAACACCACAATACTTTCATCTGCTTTCAAAATATGCAGGTTGGAAACTATTCAAAAGGCGAAGTCCGATCTTTGGCTCTGCAGATATCATCAACGAGTGTAATTTACACTGCGAACACTGCTATTGGTGGCTAAATAGAAAAGAGAATGAGGAACTAACCCTTGAGGAATGGAAACAGGTAATTGATGAGAAATTTAAAAAACGCCATGTGTTTGCTGTAACAGTTGTTGGCGGCGAGCCCATGATGAGACCAGACGTTGTAGAATTGTTTGCCAAGGAATTCCCAAAACGTTCCTGTATAGTGACAAATGGAAATTATCCGCTGAAAAAATTCAAGGGTCTGTATTTTTACTGGGTGTCAATTGATGGTGATCAAAAAATTCATGATACCATTCGTGGGGATGGAACATGGGCTAAAACAAGAAAAAATGTAATTGATTATGTTGAAAATAATGGTGGCAAGGCATACAAAGACATTTGGATTTCAATGACCATAAACTCCAGAAATTACAAGACCGTCAGAAAGGTAATTGAGGACTGGCGTGAATATACAAATAAAATTGGTGTCCAATTCCACACTCCATTTATGGAGGGAGATCCATTATGGCTTCCTTTTGGAAAAGAAAGAGATGCGGTAGTTGACGAGTTGATAGATTTACAAAAAACGAAATATAGAGATTATATCTCAAATCCTAAGAACCAATTAGAACTAATGAAGAAAAGTTGGGGTGGAAAAGGAACAACTCCAATAGATTGCCCTACATGGGCAATTGTTTCCGTTGATCATTTGGGCAGAGAGAAAAGACCTTGTTGCATTGGAAGTGCAGAAAAAGATTCTATGAAGCCAAGATGTGAGGAATGTGGTCTAGGCTGCTATTCGATTTTTGTGGGCAGTGGAATTAAGGGCTGTTAAGATTTAACCTGCATTCCCCTTTGTGACTTGACGATATACTTGTCTCTCACCCGTACACTAACCCACTCAATTATCAAGACTGTTGCAAGAACAACCAGCATGAAAACTGCAGCCTTTCCATACTCAAAGAACTTGATGTAGTTAATGATGTAAAATCCAATTCCACCTGCACCTACAAGGCCAAGGATACTTGTCTGCCTAATGTTATAGTCAAAAATATACAAAATCTGGCTGAGCAAATGTGATGCAGATTCTGGTAATACAACGAATCTGATCAGCTGTAGTTTGGAAACTCCAATAGCACCTACTGCATCCATGGGGTCAGCATCAATGGCTTCGATGGCTTCGTATTGCAGCTTTGCGATAAATCCAACCGTGTACATGATGATTGCTAGCACTCCTGCAAACGGACCAAGACCAACTATAATCACAAATAAAATTGCCCAAAGTATAGAAGGGAAAGTACGGATAGCGGCAAGCAGTGCACGAACTGGTACGTAGACAAATTTATTGTTCAAATTTCTGGCAGCTAGCAAGCTTAGTGGGAGCGAAATTGCAACACCCACCACAGTTCCAATAAATGCCATCTCAATTGTTTCTAACATGGACCAGAATGCGGTTACAAAAAGTGAGGAATCTACTTCTGTAATCTCTTGCAGCATGATTCCAATGTTTGGAAGTCCCTCTGCAAAGTCTCTTGGGTCTGCATCAACATTGACAGACATGACTACAACACCTGCAATAATTAGCCCGATGATTAGGTTATTCTTTTGATTCATTGCTAAACATCTCCAAAATTTCTCTTTGCGTGAAATTTCCTGACTGAAAGTCGACAATTCTGTCTCCCTCAACTCCAATCTCAAGAATCTTTTCACCTTCCTTGATCACTGCTACTCTGTCAGCATACTCTAACGCAAGTTGAAGGTCATGATGAACCATTATTGCAGTAAGTTTCATTGTTGCTTGTGCTTCTGCCAAGACATCCATGATCTCTCGTGCGGTCACATGATCCAACTCAGATACAATTTCATCTGCAAGAATAATCTCTGGTTTTTGGACAAGAGCTCTTGCTATTGCAACTCTTCTCTTTTCTCCACCACTGAGCATGTATACCTGTCTCTCAGCTTTACCCTGAAGGCCAACTTGTTTTAGAATTTTTTTTGCGTTATCAATCTCTAAATCAGAAAATTTTTTGAAAAATGAATTGAACCCACTAACACGAGGTAAGGCTCCAATCAAAACATTCTCAAGTACAGTAGAATTTTTTATCAAGCCAAGATTTTGTGGAATATAGCCAATTTTGTGCATAAATGGCTTGAATTTTTTGTCAGATGTATTGGGAATTTTATAATCAACCATGATTTTTCCCTTGCTTGGGTTCATCATACCATTTATCAGCTTCAATAAGGTAGATTTTCCCGAACCTGATTGTCCAACGATCGCATAGTTGGATCCTCTAGTAATTGACATCTGAATATTTTTTAACACATAATTCTTCGAGTCGTATGAAGCAGAAATATCATTCATCTGAACGATTGATAGTGTTGATATTGATGGGGACGAGGATCCCTTCTGTTCTTGCATAATAATTAATTATTTTGGAGTATCGTAATTCTTCTTATCAAAAGTTGCTTTCTCAATTCCAGGTAATAGGTCTAGATATTGTCCAAAGTTGCCAATGTGCATCTCAG
>JACNGK010000091.1:0-4926 GCA_014384145.1 Nitrososphaerota archaeon | reverse complement strand
GCTTTCGCACATTGCAAAGTTTTCTCGCCTGCTGCGCCCCATAGGGCCTGGGTCCTTGTCTCAGTACCCATCTCCGGGCTTCTCCTCTCAGAGCCCGTACCTGTAATCGCCTTGGTGGGCCATTACCTCACCAACAAGCTGATAGGCCGCAGTCCCATCCTACGGCGACGAATCATTTCAACCATAAACCATTCCAGGCATTATGATCTATCGAGTATTATGCTCAGTTTCCCGAGATTATCCTCGTCCATAGGGTAAGTTGACTACGTGTTACTGAGCCGTATGCTTTGCATTACTGCAAAAACTCGCATGGCTTAGTATCAATCCGATAGCAGTCAGGTCCGGCAGGATCAACCGGATTCTGAACTTAGAAGTAAATAATTTGTACTATTATTGGAATTAACGGAATGCACATAATCTTCACATTTCAGATTTGATCATTTGGTCAAATCCACATTTTGTATGCGTAACTGGAGGCCTGTAAATCATAAACTGGTTCACTACCATACTTCATCACAAGCGCCGCTCTTGCGTTACGTATGCGAAAACTTTGATGTCGGATGTACTTATAAACTGTACAAAAACTAAACAGAAAATACATAGCTTTTCGATCAATAATATATTCAATATAAAAGGATGATTAGAATGGAAGATGCAAAAACTTACAGATTAAAAACTGGAAAATCAGCCAAACTTTTTGAAAAATCTAAAAAATACCATGTAGATGGTGTACACCATAATATTCGATTCTTTGAACCATATCCATTTGTGACTAAATCAGCAAATCGTAAATTCCTGATTGATGTGGATTCAAACAAATATGTTGATTATTGGATGGGTCATTGGAGTTTAATTTTAGGGCATACACAGAAAAAAATAGTCAGTCAAATAAAAAAACAGTTGAGTTATGATTGGATGCATGGAACATTAAATAAAAATTCGATCGAACTGTCGGAAAAAATTTCGAAGGCTGTACCTGTTGCGGAAAAAATTAGATATGCATCAACTGGAACAGAGGCTACTATGTATACTGTTAGACTTGCTAGAACAATAACAAAAAGAAAAACAATTGCCAAAATTGATGGTGGATGGCATGGCTATACAACGGATTTACTTAAAACAGTCAATTGGCCATTCCATAAGTCTGAGAGTAGTGGTCTAACTGATGAAAAGCACATAATATCATTACCTTACAATAATTTAGAAAAATCAATTAAAATTTTGAAAATGAAAAAAAATGATTTGGCGGCTGTTATTATTGAACCAGTTTTAGGTGGTGGTGGATGTATTCCTGCTACAAAGGAATATTTGTTATGTATACAAGAATTTTGCCATAAAAATAACATATTGTTCATTCTGGATGAAATTGTTACTGGTTTTAGATTTAGATTTGGCTGTCTTTACAATACGATGAAACTTGACCCTGATTTGGTAACTCTTGGAAAAATAGTTGGTGGTGGGTTTCCAATTGGTGTTATTTGTGGTAAAAATGAACTAATGAAATATGCAAGTACATCAATATTCTCAAAAACAGAGCGTGCGTATATTGGCGGTGGAACATTTTCTGCAAATCCTTTGACTATGATGGCAGGTAGTACAATGCTTACTATAATTAAAAATAAAGGTAATTTACTTTATAATAAATTAAACAGTTTTGGAATTGAAACTAGAAAAATGCTTGATAAAAAATTTGGTGGAAGTGTAATCACAACTGGAATTGGTTCATTGTTTTTAACACACTTTTTGAATGATTCAATATATAAAATTAATAATGCAACTGATGCAGCAAAATGTAATACAAAAAAATTACATGATTATCATTTTCATATGATTGCAAATGATGGGATATTCTTTTTGCCAGGAAAATTAGGTGCATATTCAGATGCTCATACAAAATCTGATATTAATGCCATAGCAAAATCTACTGATAAATTTCTTACAAAGTTTAAAAAATAAATTAACGTAACAAAACTGATCATCATGATATTTTTTACTAGTAAAGAAAAAACTGAGGATTTGTTATATCAGGCGATGTCATTTATGGAAAAACGAGAACCAAAGTCTGCAATATCATTTTTCAAAAAAATCATAAAACAGGATCCAAAAAATATTGATGCGTTGTATAATCAAGGTATTGCGTTAAATCAATTAAGAAAATATCAAGATGCGATTACATGTTTTGACAAAGTACTTGAGATTAATCCAAAGCACATTGCTGCAATTAACAACAAAGGTATCGCACTAGCAGAACTTGGTAATACAGATGATGCGTTAGAATATTACAATAAAGCTATAGGAATAGACCAAAAATATGCGGCTGCACATTACAATAAGGGTGTGCTCTATGACAAGTTATTACAACATGAAGAAGCAATACGAAGTTTAGATGAAGCAATAAAATGTGATTCAGGGAATGTAAATACAGCATTTTACAGAGGCGTGGTATTAGGAAAGATGAAAAAACATGAAGAAGCCTTAAACTGTTTTGAAAACATATATCGTAAACATCCAAAACACATGGATGCATTCTTTCATAAGGGAATGGAATTAGCAGAATTAGGAAAACATGAAAGGGCGTTAGAAATTTTTGATAAATTATTCCAGTTACACGAAGGTAACGTCAACGTAATCTATGCAATGGCACGAAGTAATGCCGCGATAAATAATGTGGGTAGAGCAATATATCTATTAGAGCAGGCGGTCAAAAAAGATCGAAAAACAATCAAAAAGTGGGCTCTAGAAGATGAATTTTTTGACTCATTACAGGATGAGCCAAAATTTGCAAGACTCATCAAATAATATTACAAAATTTTTTTCCTGATACTGTCTATTCGCATTAGACGTATATTTTTTTTAGGCCCAATTAGCCTTGCTTCATAAATTGGTACATACAATTCAATTATTTCATTTATAGTAATTTTCTCCTCCAGATTACGCCTTCCAATTGAAACAGACTTCTTTAATTTTGATGTTAACCTTAACACTGCAGCATCATATGTAATTTCAGGTTTTTTTACATTGTTTTTTGTTTTTTCTAACGTACGTCTTGGATAACTTTCAATTAGTCTTGAACTCATTTTGTATGGCATTTTGATTTCCTTGCCATGATGATCAAACGCAACCTCTTGTTCGTCATCAAGATATACATGTTCTTCTAACTCCAAATCAAACTGGTTTTTTCTTTTAGTACTTGATTTTATTTTATAGCTAAGTTTTCCTAATACACCTCTTCCTTGTTTAATTGGGAACACGCTATCACCAACTATTATCTCTCTGACAGTAGGCTCGACATTAATTGTATGAACAGCTTTACGATAAAAATTTGCATTATACTTTCCTGACAAAATTAAAAATGCCTCATAAGAGAGTTTTATTGAATGTACATGTACTTCCATTTTTTTAGGTTTTTGCAACATACTTCTAAATAATGATGTTTTCCCATTTTCAACAATTTGTTCAGCTTCACTAAGATCTAAAATTGGACGTAAAACTACTGTCTTAATTTTGTATTTTGAGTTAGCCAACTATTACCACGTAATCATATGTCTATAGTTTTTATGACTATTACCTTTTATCCTAAGTAATTGAAAAAAGGCAATATTTCCTCTGCACCCGTTAAAAAAGTAAAAAAAGACTATTTTACTGGTCCAGTAACACTTCGTGAAATTTCTGGTATTACGAAACCAAATGAGCATGATATGTATCACGTAATATTCAAAAAATCAGCCAGAACCAAGATTCATTTCCATACTGGTGCTCAAATGCTTATTGTGACTAAGGGTAAGGGAAGTTTGGTTTATTATAAAAAAACGAGTGGTGGGATTTCAAAATTCAAGATATCGAAAACTAAAACAGTTAATTTGACTTCTGGTGACGTGGTTTACATCCCGGCCAAAATACTACATACACATGGGTCTGTCAGAAAAAATTCAGTTTTTTCACATTTGGCTGTGAATTTTTACTCAAAGAATCGAAAGCCTATGACTGTATGGTATGAATCAGATCTCAGATCAAATGTTACATCTAAAATACCTTGAAATGTTCATGAAATTCTTTTTAAGAATGTTAACTAGGTAAAAATGCATGAACAGAACACAAGCTATTCAAATTTTAAGGCTAAATTCAGATGCTAGTTTTGACGATGTTAAATATGCATATAGAAAATTATCATTAGAACTACACCCAGATAGAAATAAGAATGAAAGTGATGGGCGACGATTCAAAAATGTATTAGATGCATATCATTTCTTAAAGAGCCAATCTAGACTGAAAAACTCTCATTATAATGATGAAACCACAAAGAAAAAATCTCGTACATATCGAAATACAGCCAAACAAAGCCCCCCAGAAGAGGATTGGAGTAAATTCACAAAAGATTTTGAAATGGATGAAAACTTTTGGAGACAATATGAAAAATCATTTTGGAAAGATTATGAACTCAGAAAGAATGAAGCTAAAAAGAATGATTATGGAAGGGCGTTTTGGAATGAAAATGAAGAGAGAACTAGTCCAAAACCTAAGACAGAAAATCGAAACAGTGAGACAAAGATCTATAAGCACGATTTATCTGTCCGTGTAGAAAAAAGTCAATGTATAGCCTGTTTGAGCTGTGAAACTATTGCTCCAAATGTTTTTGTTATTGACAAACTTACTATGATTAACCCAAAATCACAAGTTCATAATCAGTATGGTGCATCTGAAGAAAAAATAATGGATGCCGCTGAAACATGCCCAACAAAGGCAATTAAAGTTAATGAAAGAAAATCTGGACGAAGAATCTTTCCGTTATAATCATATATTTTTTATTTTAGTACATAACTCATCTAGTTCTTTATCAGAAAGTTTTGGTCTGTCTTTAAACATACTATGTACAGGACCAGCTTGATCATGTGACTCTCGTGGTATTAAATGAACATGAACATGCGG
>JACNGK010000047.1:0-4928 GCA_014384145.1 Nitrososphaerota archaeon | reverse complement strand
GTGAAGAGGGATTGGATATTTCTGAAGTAAATTTGGTAATTTTTTATGATAATGTGCCAAGCTCAATTCGTTTCATTCAAAGAAAAGGTAGGACTGGAAGAAAGACAGAAGGGAGATTGGTTGTATTAATTGCAAAAGATACGATTGATCAAGTATACTATCACATAGGTCAAAGAAAAATTAAATCTGCTAAATTAATGGGCGATAAACTCTCAAAAAAACTTGAAAATAATGAACTAAATACTGCTGAATCTTTAGATAGTTTTCTCTAGGGCTCGTCTTTTTTATCTTCGTCTGGTGTTTTTTTATCACCTCCCGGTCCTAACATTTCTTCAGGTTTAACATCATTATCCCATGTTCCTCTAATTCCTTTCACTAGCGCAATTCCACCTACAGCCAGAATTCCAATAACCACTACAAACATCAAATTTCTACTCTGTAACTGTTCATCACAATCAACCTTCACTGCAATATTTTCATCTGTATAATCATAACATTCTGAAAATTCTTTTGTTTGAACAGTGATATCTTGATACTGACTTCCAAATACTGCCATGACAATAAATCCCACAGATAACACTACAACACCGATCATGACAAAACGTATGTCGCTCATTGTGTAATTTACACATGAAGAATATTTTAATGAATTTGTGAAATTTGCTTTAATTTTCTAGAAAAAGCGTATATTGCACTTGACGAATATCTCTACAAATGACGAAGTGGGCGGATTTTGTAGTTAGTGCTATCAAAAAAGGATCTGGTTTATCGAATATTACTCATGTACAAATACATGAAGATCTAGAACATGGCCTTACCGCCCCTACATTAATTAACAAAAATGAGCTTTCATCCAAAATACAAAAAGGAGTTTCATTCATTACTATTTTCAAAAAAAATGAAAATGAATGGGTTGCTGGTGACATGGTTAGAACGTATGTCAAAGATGGCGGTGTGTTTATTCGTACTGACGATAATAAAGTAACATCTGATAATCTTGGTGCACTTCCAACAGTTGATGAATTAGAAATTGTACTTGCTGAACCTAAACCAGAACCTAAACCAGAACCTAAACCAGAACCTAAACCAGAACCTAAACCCGAACCTAAACCAGAACCTAAACCAGAACCTAAACCAAATGTTGAAACTGGTGACTACGAATATGAAGATGATAGGCGTGCATCACTTGCAAAAGAAGCACAGGAGGCACGTTCTTCAAAATCATTGCCAAAAGGCTGGAATGTGGAACCAAAAGAAAAAGTGGTTTCACATTGGAATGAAGATGGTACGTTCAATAGTTCTTTCAAAAAAGAACAAAAAAAAGAATTTCTTGAATATGAGAAAGAATATCTTGAACAATTTGAAAAAGGTAAATCTAAACATAAAAAATTAAAAGAAAAATTAAAAGAAACAGAACGGACCGAGCATGAGGCTCGAATTTCTAGGCGATTAGAACTTGAAAATGCATCCGGAAAAGACTATAAAAAAATATTATCTGAAATATCTAAACCCGAACCTAAACCAATGACCAAAAAAGCTGCTGAGATTAAAGACGATATTGAAAAAAAATCATCTGTAGAGAGTCGTATATCTGGAATACTAAAACGTGTAATATCCACAAAAGATACTTCTCCAAAAATTGCAGATGACACTCGAAATTTTATTAGAAAAAAACGTACTGCTCCTAAACCCGAACCCAAAATAGAACCTAAACCTAAAGCAAAAACCCCAAAACCAACCTCCACTAATTCAAATGAAAATAAAAAACGAGAATTACTTGCAAAAGAGGCCTTAAAATCACGTTCAACAAAATCATTGCCAAAATCTAAGGGTGTCAATGAAGAAATAAAATCAAAGGAAGTACAGGAAAAAGAAATTACTGAAATTAAAGCACAGGCTGTAGCAGATGCTAAAAAACAAGCTGAAAAAGAAACATCGACCATAGTGGAAAGATTACAAAAACAAATTGATACTGCAAATACATCTTTAGAAAGATTACATAAAGAAAATGAGGAAATTAAAAGAGCTAAACGTGAAGCAGAAGAAAAGGCAAAACGTGAAGCAGAAGAGAAAGTAGCTGCAGAAGCAAAAGCTGCTCAAGATAAACTAGAAAAAGAATTGGCAGAAGCCAAAGCTGCTCAAGATAAACTAGATCGTGAAGAGGCTGAGGAAAAAGCAAGAATTGAATCTCAAGAGAAATCTAAACGTGAAGCAGAAGAGAAAGCAGCTGCAGAAGCAAAAGCTGCCCGAGAACAAATTCAAAAAGAGTTAGCAGAAGCCAAAGAACAACTCAAACGTGAAGAAGCTGAGGAAAAGGCAAGAATTGAAGCTCAAGAGAAAGTAAAACCTGACCTTGCATTAGAGATTCAAAAAGAATTGAAAGAATTGCGTGCACAATTAAAAGAAGTCACTGAGGGCGAAGAGGATGATCCTGTTGCTGAGATTAAAAAAGAATTGGCTAAACTCCGTAAAGAACTTAATTCTACAGAAAATTAATTAATATAATTAAAATTCATTTCTTGGCATGGTTTTAATATTGTAGAATAACTAATTGGGATATGAGTAAATGGGCTGATTTTGTTGTAAGTGGAATTAAGAAAGGTCCAGGTCTTGCTAACATCTCGCATGTACAAATCCATGAAGATTTTGGAAATGAGTTTGGAAAACCCGAAATAATTGATAAAAAGACGCTTGCATCACATATTAAAAAAGGAAAAAAATATCTTACCATCTACAAAAAAAATGAGACTGATTGGGAACCTGGTGAAATTGTAAATGCATTTGTTCTTAATGGTGAAACGCATATTCGTACTGACAGCAATAAAGTTGAAGGTGACCGTCTAGGTACGTTACCTGAAATTCAATCTTAATCTTTAGATAAGCCATTTTATTGACAATATCTGATGGGAATATCTAACATAAATTATGATATACAATTTGAACCTATTTTCTCTAATTTTACGTTCAAAGGAATAGAAATTTTATCATTCAAAACAACCTCCTCAAACAAATTTGTATTACATTGTGCTGAACTTAAAATTCAAAAATGCTACATTCTTTCTAAAAGTAAAACAATTGAGACAAAATTCAAACTTGATGCAAAAAAAGAATCTCTATCTATAACTGCTCAGAAAAAGGTTTCAGGAAAAATTAAACTTTGTATTGAATATACTGGAATCTTAAATGATCGTCTTTTAGGATTTTATCGAAGTAAATACACTGATCTTGCAGGCAACACCAAATACCTGGCAACCACTCAATTTGAGGCAGCTGACGCACGAAGAGCATTTCCATGTTGGGATGAACCAGCCACAAAGGCAACTTTTGATGTATCTCTTCTAGTGGAGAAAAATTACATGGCAATATCAAACATGCCTGTTAGGAAAAAACAAAACTTTGGTTCAAAAATAATCTATGAATTTGAACGCACTCCAATCATGTCCACTTACCTTCTCTATCTTGGAGTTGGTGAATTCGAGTATTTGGAAACCAAATTGAGGAATATACAAATTCGTGTTTTAACAACAAAGGGAAACAAAAATAAGGCAAAATTATCATTAGAACTAACAAAAAAATTCCTTGGTGAATATGAAAAATATTTTGGAATTAAATACCCTCTACCAAAACTTGACATGCTTGCAATCCCTGATTTTGCGGCAGGCGCAATGGAAAATTGGGGTGCAATTACTTTCCGTGAAACTATATTATTGTATGATCCAAAAACATCTTCCACTAGAACCAAGCAATTCATAGCTGAGGTAATTTCTCATGAAATAGCTCATCAATGGTTTGGCAATTTGGTCACAATGAAATGGTGGAATGACTTGTGGCTAAATGAGAGTTTTGCTACATTCATGGCAACAAAAATTGTGGACAAATTCTATCCTGAATGGGATTTGTGGGACCAATTTTTAGAAGATGCAATGAATACTGCAATGTCATTAGATGCCTTGAAAACTTCTCATCCTATTGATGTTAAGGTAAATCATCCTTCTGAAATTAGAGAAATCTTTGATTCTATCTCTTATGATAAAGGAGGTTGTGTCTTACGAATGTTAGAACATTTTGTAAATGATAAAAACTTCCAAAAAGGTTTACAAAAATATCTCAAAAAACATGCATACTCTAATGCCGAAGGTCATGATTTATGGAAATCGATAGGTGAAGTTGCAAAAAAACCAATTGATAAAATGATGGACAGTTGGATCAACCAAGTTGGTTTCCCTATCGTATCTGTAAACCGAAAAGGTTCTCAAATTTCCTTAAAACAAACTCGTTATCTGTTAGAAGAAACAAAGTCAAGTAAAAAGGGAATTTGGAAAATTCCTTTAATTGTTGATGAAGGAAATACTACTACACCTTACATTATGGATAAGAAATCTCAATCCTTAAAACTAAAAAATAAAGAAAGAAATTTCATTATTAATTCAGGCCGAACCGGATTTTATAGAATGGATTATGACTCTGAAACATTGGATAATCTTTCTCTTCTAATTGATGAAAAAGTGCTAAATTATGTAGATAGATGGAGTATTCAAAATGACTATTATTCACAATGTGTGACTGGAAAGAAAAAATTACAAGATTATCTTGATTTCACAAATGCATATTTTGATGAGGACAATTACATCTCATCTCTAAACCTGGCTCAGCACCTATACTCGTTATACTCTTTGACACATAAGGAAAAATTCTCAGATGAAATAAAACAATATGCTTTTAATTTCCTTAGAACAATTTATGACCGTCTTGGCTGGGATGCAAAAAAGAATGAACCTCACACTAATGCTCTTTTGAGAAGCTTTGCAATTTCTGGATTAGGTAAACTAGGAGATGAAGAAATATTGAATGAATCAAAAAAACGATTTAATAAATTTTTGAAGAATCAAAATAGTTTATCTGCAGATTTACAAGAAACAGTTTTTGTT
>JACNGK010000122.1:0-4935 GCA_014384145.1 Nitrososphaerota archaeon | reverse complement strand
AATTGTCGGAATTATTGTATACATCAGAAAAAAAAGAAAAAGAAAAGCCTAGATTTTTTTTCCAGTAACAAATAGTGTGCCAAATTCCCTTTTCCATTTTGCCCTATGTTTTGTGTCTTTGATTTGCTTTGTAGTTGTCTTAAAGCAGGCTTCGTTGAACATCTTTTTCCATTCAGTTTTAGAACGCAAGTCCATTGGTATTTTCATCACTTTTGTCCATCTCTTGGTGAGATGATTGTCACTGTAAAAGTCGGTTCCACAGTAAAATAAACCGCCAGCTTTGAGCATCTTGAAAACCTTAGCTAGTGCTGGTTCCATCGGCACCGAATAGTATAACGATTCCATGGAAAAAATCACGTCAAACTTTCCTGCATGATTCCAGGATTCAAGGTCAGTGCATGCATATTTTTCCTTTTTTGAAGTACTATTCGATACGGCTCGTTTTATCATGTTTTTACTCTTGTCTATCCCAACAGCCTTTTTGCATTTTGGAAGTTGCGCAATTTTCCTGACAACCCAGCCATTGCCACATCCAATGTCCAGGAAAGAAAATGGCTTGTCAAAGGAAATGCTACCTAGAAACTTGCCTACGGTTACACCGTGACCCTCTTCCATCTCTTCTGCCCTTCCGGCTTTTGCCCAACTGTCAAAGACTTTGGTTGTCTTGTCCATTCAAGCACCTTTGATGATGTTGAAGAATTGTCGAACAGCCAGCATTGGATGATGTGTTGCCAGCTTGACCATTTTTGATACTGTAAAGTCTGCCCTTACAAAATCTAAGAATTCGTCTGCCGTCAGGTTGCTTATGATGCCAATCTCTTTGTCCCAATCATCATCAGACAGTTTCAGCCACTTGGCTTGAACTTTGTGGGCAGATTTTATTTTTGGGTCTATTTCCTTTTTCCATGTTTCTTCATAGGATTGCAATGCATCTTCTGAAGTATCACCAGACTTGATAGCTTTACTTGCTACATCTCCAGCAACCCGTCCATATTTTATTGCATAACGAATTCCCTCCAACACCAGAGGATTTGCCATGCCAGCAGTGTCACCTACCAAAATCAAATTATCATAAACTGTCTTGCGCGAAAGTCCCTCGTTTGGAATCAATCCATAATGAAATTCCTTCTTTGTTATCTTACCCAAGTCCTTAATCGGTCCAACCCCTTTTTCAATCAACTCATCTAATCTTTGAGTAGGATCCACCTCTGATTCTGGCTTTCCTACCCCAACTCCTATTCGCACCAGGTTTTTTCCAAGTGGAAATATCCATGCGTATCCAGCTGGTGAATACATCTGTCCAACCATCAGCCACCATGTGTCTGGATTTACACTCTCAACTTCTGCTTCATATTCTGCACCTACGCCAAACCTCTTCCATTGTTTAACGAGACCAAGTGACTTTGAGACAACAGATTGAAATCCGCTAGCATCTATCACCATCTTTGCACGAAAAGTCATTTCTTCATTTGATGATGATGCCTTTACTCCAACAACTTTTCCATCTTCCGTAATTACTTCGGTTACATTTGTGCTGACGAAAATTTCCGCACCATTCTTTTTTGCCTGGTCTGCCAAAAATCTGTATGTCTTTCGTACGTCCAGTACCGCAGCCTTTGCCTGCTCATCACTGATTGAAACATTGTTTTTTGGGGAACAAAAATTGTAGGTCCTAATTGGATTGTAGCAGTCTTCCGGTATGCCAAACTCCTTGGCATAGTCAATCCATGTTACGCCGCTGGTTCTTACCGTTTGCGCAACGTTTTCTTCCTTTTCTAGAAGGGCTACTTTTATCCCATTTTTTGCTGCGGCATATGCAGCCGATGAACCTGCAGGTCCAGCCCCAACTACAACTAGGTCATATTCACGCTCAGACAATTATTGACTTTGATTATTGTACCATTTGTATTTTTATTGGCGGCTATTTTTGATCCATGAATGTCACTACCAGCCATTCTACAAAACAGAGCATATCTCCTTACAATTATTGGTTTTATAACCACCGTGGCAGCACTAGGCCCATTTTTCCTTGAAGAGTTTACCCTCGAGTTAATAGCACATGAAACTCTTCATATTGCAGCCATCACTTTTGGTGTATTCCTTGTCATACTTAGTATGATTGCATACAGTTCAACAAGAAACACCAACATGATTTTTACAGCACTTGCATTTACAACCTTCACAATACTTTCAATCTTTCTTCTCGAAGAGGATATAAACGCTGACCGTTTGCAACACCAGGAGGCAGTTTGGGTAGACGTTTTACTTACTATAATGATTGGATTCTTTGCTATTGGCGTTTTCTCGAATCAAAAGTTTCCTACTAGGAGAACATACGATTAACATGGAAAAAATTATAGTTAAAGAAAGAAGGACTAAAACTCAAATTTTCTTTGAGGTTATTACCGCTGTAATAGATGACAAACAGAACAACGAATCAGTATCTCCAACCAGAATCCAATTAAAGTGTAAGACATCTTATGATAAACTAACAAAATACCTGGAAGAAATGGAGAAAAGGGGAATGATAGAAAAGGAAAAATCAATTACAGTTACTGAGAAGGGAATGGAGTTTCATAAGGATTATTCTAGAATAAATGATCTCATAAATGAGATGAATGAAAAATTCTAGGGAAGCGTAAAAACTTCTGTTCCAGATTTTTCCGTTTGAAATATTATTGCCGTGTGAGAATCAAGCAGCTGGTTTAGAAATCTACCGCGAATCTCATTAGTAATTTGCTGTACCGCAAAGGAGCAAACAAAGTTTCCCTGAAGTTTATGGAAATCATCATCTACACACTGTTCGATTTCTGCCATACGGTCGGTTTTTTTCTCTGAATTAAAATCAAAATAATGAGTTGATATTACTCTTATCGTAGAATCATGTGGTAATTCGTCGACCTTGGCAAGAATCATTTTGGAATAATCCTCAAACTTTTCTGGAATTTCTACCATGTGCAAAAATTCTTTGCTCGCTTCAGTATCAATACCAAATTCTTTCATCTGAGCCAGTACTTTTTCAGGATTCTGGGTGGTGTAAAAGCAGTGTTCTTGTTTCTCTACCCCTTTTTTTATAAAATCATACTCTGTCTCTTTCGTTTTTTTGCTATCGTCATGGAAATACACGACATGCGCGCATCCAAGATTATCTAAATATGCAGTTGCATCTAATTTGGTCATTTCACACTAACATTTTGCATGGGCGAATAATTGCTTATAATACTCACTCACCATGATGAGTTTATTTTCCCAAAAATTTTTTATTTCTTGATTATGTCTATTCTTCTTCCTCTTCATCGTCAGCATGTGCTGAACGATTAGGTCTTCTAGGAATAAACATCTTGGTCATTTTGTGCCTATAATATTACGTAGCTTCCAATGATCTCTACTTTCTCAGCTCCTGCTGGTAGATCAATGTACAAGTCCATTCCGGCTTGTTCATAGTCTTCGTGTTCTTGGTTATCTACTAAGATAAAGAACGTTCCATCGTCAGAACCGATATAGTCTGCATTCAATCCAACAAACAATTCTCCATCATCTGCTGTAACTGTGTGAACGACTAGGCTAGAATCGCCTTTGTTAAGATACATACCAACAACATCACCTTCGCTGATGGACCAATCAAGTTGATCAATCACGTCGTTATTTGCTGGTGCATAAGATGGTGTGGTCTTCATTGGCACATATGCAGAAGGAGGACTAGGTGGTGCTTGCTGTACAACTGGTGCACTTGGAGCAGTAGTTGCTGGTTCCATTACTGAAGGTAGTCCTAAATCCATTGGGATAACTCCAGTAAAGCCGATTCCAAGAACTAAAGCAACAGCAGTAATACCAATTGCGATAGAAATGCCCAGTTTATCTGCTCCACGTTTTTTTGGTGCGGATGAACTTGAGCCGCCTTGTGAACCTGAGTCACTTGGTCTTTCAAATCCTTTTGGTAAAGCACCTTCAGCCATTGTAACTTGAAATTATTTTTCCTGTACACATAAGGATGCCGGTATCAAAACTGATTTTGTTTGATCACCATACTATTTTTTTTTTATTGTCGATCAAATTTTGCATCGGTAATTTTGGTAATGATTTAAATTCATGTTTTATGCAAAAATTTTCAGAAATGCCACTATCTAAGACTACACAAAAATTTCTTGGTTTGAACGAGTTATCATCCAATCAAGAAATTATTAAAAGTGTAATATCCAAATATCCAGGACTTCGTTTTCATGAAATCAAAAAGGAAACCAAACTTGCAAACGGAACGCTCCAGCATCATCTAGGCCAAATGACAAAATCAAACACTCTCAAATCAAGATATATCGACACAATACCACGATATTATGACTATAATGTTGAAGACACAAGCCAGCTTATCTTACTGAGACTCAGGCAGCGTACCACGTCCAGAATCATAAAATCACTGTTAAAAAATGAATGTCAGACTTTTGCCCAGCTAGTAAAATTCTCAAAAAAGTCACCAGGCACTGTTTCAATCTACAAAAACATGCTTTTGAAAGACAACATCATAGTTGGTGATACAAATTCATGTGCATGTTCTAAGGGCATTACAAACATCACAATCAAATATCGATTAGTCGATCCTGAGAAAGTTTACCTGCTAGTAGAAGAATACGGCAAATCATCTCTTAGACAATCAGCAGACAATTTGGCTGATGTATTTTTGTCACTCAAATAATTTTACAGGTTAAATCTTATCACTTGAGAACAGGTACATCCTTCTCGTCATTTGCCCTTTCAGTATCCATGGGCTCGTCATGTTCGTCATCACGGTGCATAAAGCTGTGGTTTTCGCCCTCTCTTTTGCGGCAGAAATTTTCGTGTATCTTTACCATCATCTTCAAAGTGTCCTCATTTTCGTGAAATTCACGCCTACCACACTCTTTACAGATAAACTCAGGCATGCAATTCAGCTAATTCTAA
>JACNGK010000125.1:0-4962 GCA_014384145.1 Nitrososphaerota archaeon | reverse complement strand
CAAGTTCATGTCCCGCAGATAACCATCTATTGTACTCTGACCAGTGCCATATTTGTTATCAAACATGTGTTTAGTATATGCATCATTAACTGAGATAACAGGATAGCGAAGCTTGCCATCTTTTTCTACAGCTCTAATTCGGTTTACACCTGCAGTAGTTTCTTCTGTTGCACCAAAAATTTTCAATGAATTATATTTTTTATCAAAATGTGCTTTTATGTTCATGTCAGAACCATCATCCGTTAAAATCTGTGGTTTATGGTTTAGAACTTGTTGTATACACCAATCATATTCTTTAGGACTTTGTCCAGCCCAACAGTATATATGAATTCCTTGCGAAGCAAGAAAAGCTGCAATGTCGTCCTGTGTAGTAAGTGGATTTCCACCACAACATGCAACATTAGCCCCCAACTCTTTAGCGCCAATAAGTAAAACCGATGTTTCCTTTGTTATATGTAAACAAAATCCTAATGTAATTCCCTTAAGTGGTTTTGATTTTTTTAGACGATTTATGGTATTATCTAGAATCTGCATATGAGATCTTGCCCACTCATAAGAGATCTTTCCTTGCTTTGCTAACTTTGGATTTTTTACCTTACTCAATGTAAACTCAGATTTTCTCTGTATATAAAATCCTATCAATATTGAAAAAGTTTTTACATAAACTGATATCATGTTACAGAATGGCATGGAAAAAAGTAACTGAAAAAAACACAATAGCCGCTAATAGTGGAAAAGAATTTGATATTAATGGTAAAAAAATTGCTATTTTCAACCAAGATGGATATCATGCACTGGACGGAATATGCGTACATCAAGACAACCCAATCGCTGCAGGCAAACTTGACGGTGACATTGTGGAATGCCCATCACATTTTTGGCATTACAATATTAAAACAGGTGAACTTCAAGATTATTTGAAAGGTGTGAAACTCCAAACATATACTGTTGAAGAAAGAGACGATGGAATATACATCGATTTATAGTAACAATTAATTCCTAAAAAAAATCATTTAATGAAAATTTTATTTTAGAAATATTTTCATATATTACATCAAGTACCTGGTGAAATTTGGTTTGTACTGCTGGATCATTTTTTATATCTTCAATATCACTGGCTGCTGCGTTAGCATACGGAGAAATATATTCTTCAAAATTGTCAGATAGCAACAAGAAAGCTCCGCCGCCTAGTATTATAGCTGTTATAATCAGCTTGCCAATCATGAATTATCCTTCTTGAAAATTAATAAAAAATCCGAAATGTAATATTATTGATTAATTGAAAAAAATAATTACTACTATTGATTAGATAACAATTTTTATGCCTAGAATCCAAAGATGATTCGATGAATCAGAAAATACTGCAGGAAATCTTGAGGCAAGATTATACAAAGATTCAGGAAGACATTATATCATTTCTAAAAAATCAGATTTCACAGAAAAAAGCTGAAGGTGTTGTTTTTGGGTTAAGTGGTGGCATAGACTCTGCGACAGTTGCATATCTATGCAGAAAAATATCTGAAACAAAAGAGGTATTAGCACTTGTTATGCCTGATTCTGTAATATCTCCATCTAACGAAACTGGTGATGCCCTCAAGATTATTGGTGAGATTGGAATTAACTACAAGCTCATTGACATTAATACTATTCATAAAAGATACTCAAATTATCTAGAACCGGATGAACTTGCGTTAGGAAATCTACGCGCCAGAATAAGATCAAATATAATTTATTATTACGCAAATCTCAAAAATCTTCTAGTTTTAGGTACAAGTGATAAAAGTGAATATCTTATTGGATATTTTACCAAGTTTGGTGATGGAAGTGCAGACATACTGCCAACAGTATCACTTTACAAAACACAGATGCGTGAATTAGCTAAAACTATCGGTGTGCCGAATAACATAATTACTAAAAAAAGCAGTCCAAATCTCTGGAAAGGACATGATGCAGAAGAAGAAATCGGCATTTCATATGAAGAGATTGACTCTGCACTATATTGCCTAATAGATAAAAAATTATCAGTAGATGAGACTATTCAAAAGACAGAGATTTCAAAAAAGTCCGTAGAAAAGATTTACCAGATGTACCAAAAAAGCCAACACAAAAGAATTTTGCCCGAAAGAGTGTAGAAAACTAATGCAGATATTTGATACGCTCGGAAATAAAAAAACAGAGTTAGAATTTTCAGACAAGGTTAGGATCTACTTGTGTGGTGTAACAGTTTATGACGATGCTCACATAGGACATGCAAGAACAATCATTGTTTTTGATGTACTGCGTAGATTTTTAGAATCACAAAATATTCCCGTGGAATTTATTCAAAACTTTACGGATGTAGACGATAAGATAATAGATCGAGCACAACAAGAAAAAATATCGCCTTTAGAACTTGCTGCCAAATACATCAAAAACTATTTTGATGATTTTGACGGATTAAATATCAAAAGGGCTACAATTTACCCCAAAGCAACTGAACATATTGAAGATATGCAAAATTTGATTTCTAATCTTGTTGATAAAAAATATGCATATGTAACAAAAAATGGAGTTTATTTTTCTGTTTCAAAATTTACTGAATATGGAAAACTATCCAAGAAAAAGACAGATGATTTGATTTCTGGGGCTCGAGTAGCAATTGATGAGGAAAAAGGCAATCCAATAGATTTTGCATTGTGGAAGTTTTCAAATTCTGAACCATCGTGGGATAGCCCATGGGGTAAAGGTAGACCTGGATGGCATATTGAATGCTCTGCAATGAGCTTGAAGTATCTTGGTGAAAACTTTGAGATTCACGGTGGAGGCAGAGATCTTATTTTTCCACATCATGAAAATGAGATTGCACAATCAGAATCTTTCATACAAAATCAATTTGCAAAGATCTGGATGCATGTTGGCATGATAACCATAAATGGTGAAAAAATGTCAAAGTCACTTGGAAACGTAAAATCTGTAAATCACGTTTTAGATAACTGGGGACCAAACGTCATTAGATTGTTTTGTCTTTCTGGTAGTTATTCAAAACCAATTGATTATTCCGAGAAACTTCTAAAAGAAAATATTACAAAACTAAGACAAATAGAATCATGTTATTATGAACTTAGATTATCTGAAGGCACTGGTGAAGAAACAACAGCGAAAAAACTGGTAAAAGAATGCAAAGAAGAATTCAATTCTGCACTAAATAATGACTTTAACACACCGCTTGCGCTGACTGCTTATTACAAATTAATCAGAGAAGTTGATGCGATAGCTGCGGATGAAAAAATCACACAGACCTATGCGGGGATAATTTTACCAGAATTTGAGAGAATGTCAGCGATTCTGGGAATACAAATTCTTAAAGTTTCAGATACAGAAAAAAATGAAATTAATCAGATGGTAAAGAAACGTGATGAATATAGAATGCAAAAAAACTATGAGGAAGCAGACGGTATTAGGGCTAAAATTGCGGAGAAGAATATCATTTTTGTTGATCATAAGAATAAGACTACTTGGGTAAAACAAGAAAAAATTAAGGCAGAATAATTATTTTTTTGATGCACTTACAAGAGAAATAACATCCCTATCTCGTAATTGATAATTTGTTGGAACCCTCAAATTATATCTTAGATCTTTTGCATATAGAAGACCCTTGATTAAATCTGAATGAATCTCCTTTGCCAAGTCAACAATTGTAGAACCATCTTTTAGCAATATAAGATCTGGAAGTACGCGACCCTTTTTATCAGAAAGTTTTTCTGGTATAGCAACAGGATAAATAGAATTCATCTTTAATAATTTGAAAACTGTGATGTTGATTGCAAATTGAACCCCCGTGCGCATGTATTCTCCCATAATGTCACTTTTGATAAAATCTAGAGCGTCTCTTTGTTTTTGGTTCAGATCGTTGGATTTTAGAATGTCAAATTGTTCTGAGCCTGGTGAATATTTGATCAGTTCCTTTTGTTCCGCACGTCTAAGGCTCAGCTCACTATCGGCACTTGCTGGAACAACAATCATATCATTGTATCTTTCACGTAGACGCTGAAAGTTTTTACCCGCACCCTTGACATCTATTTTGTTTGCTACAATCAAAGTTGGTTTAGAAATTCTTCTAAGTTCGGCTGAAAATTTTTTGCTATCATGAATGTCATAATTTTCAATATCTTTTTCTTCAAGTTTAGTAATATTTAATGCCTCTTTCACGTGATTCTTTTTTACACCAAGACCTTGATACAATTCAGTTAATGCATTTACTGGATCATTATCAGACTCGGTTATTTTTTTGAGTTTATCACGATTACCCTCAAGAATTTTGTGATACCACATGTTCAACTCCTCTTCAATGTCAGCAAAGTCAGAAACAGGATCACCAGAACCTACTTCAGCTATACGCCCACTAGAATCAACACCACCAGATGCATCTACAACATGTAACAGAGCATCCGATTGTGATGCGATTGAAAGAAATTGGTTGCCTAAACCTTTTCCTTTCCATGCGTCTTTAATTAGTCCCGGTAAGTCAATTAATTCAATCGGGATATACCTCCATCCATCTTTACATTTAGAATTGTTTGGATTATCGTTTACATTAAATTCAGAATGTACGCAAAGCGCAATTGCATAACCAACAGAAGTTGATGGTTTTTTAGTGGTAAAAGGATAGGTTGAAATTTCATCCGATGACAATGTTGCTGAATTAAAGAATGTGGTTTTGCCAGTGTTTGTCTTACCAATGAGACCAATTTTTATTGGCATAAGTAAAAACTGAACACAAATTATTTATCTTTGCTGTCTTGGTCTACTTTATTTTTGAGTTTGTTGCATGAATTTTCTAACTCAGAAATCATCCAACGTATTTCACTCAAATCTTCTTCAGTTAGATCATCATTCCATTTTTCCAATATAGTTTTGGAAATCTGAGAACAGTTGTACAATAATGCCCAATATGGATGATGTTCAGCTGTTGAATCTGCTAGT
>JACNGK010000123.1:0-4987 GCA_014384145.1 Nitrososphaerota archaeon | reverse complement strand
TATTAATTCCATACTAGAAATTTTACGCATTAATTCTAAATAATGTAAAAATTCGTGTGCCAAAATTGCATGTATTGTTCCCTTCAAACCATATGCCACTAGCGGTGCAGATATCTGAATAACAACTTGTAAAGTATTTTTCGCAACGACAGGAATTGTTCTTGCAAATAATATACCATATTCGAACGAATTTGTACCTGACGAAGATATAGTTATGGAAGGTTCAACATATGCTAGAGGAAAATCAACGCCAGAAGCTTTCTCTATTCTAGAAATGCCAGAAACTACATTTGAAAACCGTTTGACTATTAAGGAATATTCTTTTTTTGGCAAAATGCCATTCTGAAGTGCGTTTCTAACTTTTAGTAATGGGTTCAATGTTGAAAATCATTATTTTAACTAGAAAAATGTTAATCATAATCTATGATTAATTATTTTGACAAGTAGATTTGATTAATATCAAATTTTTCGCAAGAGCATTGTATACCTAAAATACTACTTATGTTAGGAATAATGTTAAATCCGTCAACAAAACGTTTTATGGGTATACCGCCATCTGCCTCTATCTCAACAGTAAATGATTGTAAAGAATTTTTTTTATATTTTAATTTGTGAATTATCCTTTTATGCTGTTTATTATTAGAGTCAGTAATTTCAATTGGGACAGTAACAAGTTGTTTTAACCTTTTCAGTTTATTGGATGAAATGTCATTTTTTGCCAAGACTAGCATCTTTATTTTAGATTTAAAGCGAATTGAGCCATTTGGAATATGATCTATCTTCCTTAATGCATGGATCATAATTTCATCAAGGTTAGATTTTTTTGCTAGTCTAACATTTCGTTTTTTTGGAGACAATAATTTCGCAAAAAACGGTCTCCCATTACCCATAACAAGGCTTGTTTTATCTTCGCCGCCTATCCAAGTAAACTTGACTTGATCTGTCTCAAATTTTTCATAAAGAAATTTAGATATTTTACCTTCAATGCTATCAAATGAAACTATCCCATGATTATTGCAGAAAATACATCCCTTACCTTTACAGTCTTGACATGATTCCTCTTTTTGAGGTAAGCCTCTCTTATCTTTAATATATTTTCCATACAAAAATATGGGTTTTGTTTTCACATTACATCGTTCAGTTTTAAAATTAATTGTAAATGTGATATCAGCTAAAAGATGATCAATGCGTTTCTTTGTTTTACTTACAAATTTTTTCCCAAGTTCTCTTGTTACCGCTGTTTTTATTCCATCAACACCATGAAGATTAAACTTTGATCGTAGTTTATCATCCCTTTCAATAATAGATTGTTTTAAGATTGCACCAACTGTGAAAGTAGAGAATTCATATCCCATTGACGCGTTCTGCATCATTTTTACATAAAGATCCGCGTTAGAGAGTAAGTTTTTACAAATATAGCATTTTGTTACAGCTCTAGAATTTATTGAATTTCTAATTTTATTACCCAGCCTTTTCCCTGATGAGAGATGGGTAGAATTAATGAAAAATCTTCCTAAACAATTATCACATAAATCACATTCCTTAAGAATGGATTTTGATTGATGTATGATTTTATCGTGTTCTTCCAACATGCCATACTTTTGCATAAAAAATGTACCTTAATTGAAAATAATAAACAAACGATTAACCCATTCCAAGTTTACGAAGGAAACCTTGCATTTGTCTTCCTTTAGATGCCTTCATCATATTTTTTGAATTTTTATAATTTTTTATTAGTTCCTTAACTTCATGCTCAGGCCAGCCAGAGCCTCGTGCAATTCTCTTAACCCTAGAAGCATTGAGAAGATCAGGATCAGCCTTCTCATCTTTGTTCATACTTTGAATGATAAATCGCCATTTGTCTATTCTCTCTTCCATTTTATCAAGCTGATCTTCTTTGACCATACCCGATAAACCTGGCATACTTTCAAGTAATCCTTGAAACGAACCAGCTTTTGTAACCTCTTCAAGTTGATAATAGAAGTCCTCCATGTTCATCTTACCGCTTGATATTCTTTTCATACGAACGTCGTCAGCCTCATTTTCTAATCTCTTAGCCAAGTCCAATACTGCTTGAATGTCGCCCATACCTAGCAATCTACCTACAAAACGAGTTGGAGAGAATGTTTCCAAATCATCTATACGCTCTCCCGTACCAATGTACATTACTTGTGCGCCAGTAGCTGCTGAGGCAGCCAATGCTCCCCCTCCTTTAGCGGAACTATCAAGTTTGGTAATTATTATTCCCCCAACTGGAACTATTTTATGAAATGCTTCAGCCTGAGCATGACACTGTTGACCAATCGTTCCATCAATTATCAACAGTGCAAGATCAGGCGAGGCAACTTTATTGATTTGCTTCATCTCATCTAGCAAATCTTTTTCCTCCTTGTGCCTTCCAGCAGTATCGATCAAAATTATATCAAGGTTAGAACTTTCAAAATGTTTTAAACCATTTTTAACAATTTGAGGTGAATCTTTGTTTTTTTCATCACCATAAACTTCAACATCAGATTTTTCACACATTGTTCGCAATTGAACCAAAGCTCCAGGTCTAAATGTATCAGCACCAATTACGCCTATGCGGTAACCCTGCTTTGACAAGAATCTGGCAAGTTTTGATGTGACGGTAGTCTTTCCACTGCCTTGAATTCCTAACAGGAGAACTTTGTTGACTTTTCCAGATTTAAAATGAAATTCAGTATCATTGCCTAACATCTTCGCAAGTTCATCATATAATATTTTTACAATATGATCCTTTCTTGACAATCCTGGTGGAGGTTTCTCATTTAATGAACGATTCTCAATGTTTTTAGTTATTTCGAATACTAACTTGACATTAACATCAGATTGTAATAATGAACGTTGAACGTCTTTAGATAATTCTTTAATCAGTTCCTCATCAACACCTGAAGAACTCACTATTTTTTTAATAGCAGCCCTCAGACTAGACTTTAGATTATCTAGCATTAGAATCTAAACCAGCATCCTCTATTTCAAACCTTCCTCTATAACCATCCCATATTGTTTTTGACTTGTTTATGTTAATAGGATGTGAATAAAGAGGACAGTCAACAACAAAGGTTTCAGCCTCCCCACCTTCAAAATTTAGGTTGAATCCATATTTGTCAGATAATTTATTTAATTGTAATATATCATGTGCGGAAATAATTTTTCCCAACCATCTTTCATCCAAACCGTCAGATGATACACTAGTTAAAATAAATTTAAAATTAGAAGCGATTAGCTCATTCATGTATTCTTTTGCGTCTATTTTCCATAACGGAGTAATTATTTTCAAATCATTTTCCTTACAGATTTTTTCAAAATGTTTTTTCTGAAATTCACTAGATATACCACCATGCACCAAACCTTCAATTTGAAAATCTTGCTTAGCCCTTTTCAATAATATTTTAAGAGTATCCATTTCTTGTGCTAATTCATTAGAATCTAAAGTTGAAGTAATTTGGGAAATTTTCAAAGTCTTAGACTGTAATTTTGTTAATTCTATGGCAGGAAAATGTAGCAGTTGGCTGTCCGAAGATTTAGGGAAAACAGTTACCAAGCACTTTACATCATGCCCCATTTGTTTTACTTTATAAATTGAATATGTGCTGTCCTTTCCTCCAGAGAATAATGCTGCTAGTTTCATGTATAGTGTACGATTAAAAATATTTTATTTTTTACCAAGGGATAAAATGAAGGATACCTCAATTCTCATAATCTTCATCAAATTTCAGACGGCTTTTCCAATTATCATCAGCATCCTAGTTATGACGATTTTTTGCGCATTATTTTAGTTCTGCCCATAACGTTCCAATATTCAATATCATCACCCTGCTGTAATGTTCCCTCAAGTTCTTCTTCAATCATATCAACATCAATAGTTTCAAATGACTCTGAATCCATAACCTGTATCTTAGAACCTACAATAGAGATTATCTGACCGGCTCTTTTATCAATTAAAGGTACATGTATCTGCTGGCTTACCGGACCTACATGAGGACGTTTTTGCCCATCAAATATTCCTACTCCCACTATTCTTGCTTTAGCTGAGCCATGCTTTCCTGGTTTACTGGTATCATACTCAGTTATCCTACATGCATCACCTGTAGGTTGATCAGATACTGGAAGTAAAATATAAGATCCAATTTTCAGTGATCCTAATTCAGTGGGCTTACTCATGATAAAAAAAAGAACTATGAGGAGCTTTTGAACTTTTCTATTTTAATTTTTCAAGAAGAGAAAGGCTCACAAAGTTATTCATTACAACACCCTTACGAGAAATGTTCTGGCGTGCTTTCTCACAATACTGATTTATGCTTTGCGGGCTGCGATCATCAGATACCTCTATAACAACAATTTTTTGTGTATGGGGAAATACGAACTTGGGTTTCTCACTACAAAACAAACTCAAATGGGCAAACCCAGCTTGCCGTATCTTGTCTTTTTTTACGATAATTTTTGCAACATCCGCTATAGCCTCAGAATCATTATATTCTAGATAATATGTGGATATGAAGCTCTGTTCTTTATCAAAATCTCTTTCAAAAAGCTCATTGTCAACAGTAAAAATGAACGTAGGTTTAGAATTAGTAAATTTTGCCGCATCTTTGACTAGTTTTTCCTCATCATCAAATTTTGCTAATAGATAATGATTAGTTGAGAATGGAAAGTATGGTTTACACTCATCTGAAAAAGTTGCAGTGACAAAATATATGGATTTTACATTTCTTGAAGAAATCCACATGTCCTTTACATCAATTGAGAATTTGTCATGCTGATATGGTACACAAACATATCCAGATTTTTTTGGTATTGAATTCAACATATGTGTAATATTTCACCCCTACTTAATTTTTCATAATTTTTTGTCCGGTATAATTAAGAAAAGATTAGTCCGATAGTTATTTAACGCCTAAATGTTTCGGTGATATTGTCCCAAGCTAGCTCAGCCTGGTAGAGCTTCCGGCTGTAGTAGTTGGCT
>JACNGK010000110.1:0-5156 GCA_014384145.1 Nitrososphaerota archaeon | reverse complement strand
TGAAAAATGTATTTGTGTTTTAAAACAAATTTTAGTTAGTTGTTATAGTCGATTTTTGCAGAGGTCGCTTAGCCTGGTATAGCGCTGTCCTTTAGAGCCTGTGTGCGCAAGCACGCGGGGGTTCGAATCCCTCTCTCTGCGTTTTTTATTTACCAACTTTTGCTAATTCTGCTAATAGTGCAGATAGCTGAATCTCAGGATTAGCACCTACCAAAACTCTGTAATCATACTTTGCAATTATTTCTAATATTCCTTCAAGATTATTAGATTTAGAATTAAAAACTGCCTGTGTTATGTATTTTAGAAAATCTGACTCTGACATACCGTAAACTTTGATCAATTCTATCATTTTGTCTCTTGCATCAGAAATCTTCCCTGTAAGAGCTAATTTTAGAACATCTTGAACATCGTTTGTTTTAGTTAATCCAACAACTGATTTGACAACAGATTCTGTTACATTTCCTGAACTTGCAGCTGCCTGAAGAATATTAATTGCATGGCGTAGATCCCCATCGGTATAATCACATATAGCATTCAAGCCTTTTTCATCTGCCTTAATCTTCTCTTTTTTACTAATGAATTTTAATTGAGAGAGAATTTCCTTGTCTGAAATCTTAGTAAATTTGAATACAACACATCTACTTTGAATAGGTGCAATTATTTTTGATAAATTATTTGCAATTAAAATAAATCTACAAATTTTTGCAGTGTCTTCAATTATTCTTCTAAGTGCAGTCTGTGCATCTGTTGTCATCTCATCTGCTTCGTCAAGAATTATTATTTTAAACGGAATTTCGGTATCTAGTCCCGCAAACCGTGAAAATTTTTTTACACGTTCCCTTACCATGTTTATTCCTCGCTCATCAGAAGCATTAAGCTCCAAAGTATAATCCTTCGAATGTTCACCTAAGATTTCTTTTGATAAACAAAGTGCGGCAGAAGTTTTTCCTACTCCAGCTGAACCCGAAAATAAAAGATGAGGCATTTCAGATTGATTTTTCAACATGGAGTTAATACTACCAAGAATTTCCTTTTGGTTCACCAATTCAGATATTTTCTGTGGACGATATTTTTCTACCCACATCACGTTTGATGATGGCATTAGATCTGATCCAGCCTGTCCTACTAATAAATGACATAAAGGATCAAATGATCAAAGCTTTTTGTAAATTCATTTGATCGATCGTATCCATTAAATGGTTTAATGATGTTACAGATCCATTGGAAATGTCTGAACTGGTACATATGCATTCGATAGGAAATAGTCTAAAGGATGTTAAAGTCGAATTTAAAAAAGAACTGAAATTAGATGTTTCAGATATTTCAATTAAAGGAAAACAAGGTGAAATTCTTAACATTCCTAGATGGGCTGCAAATGTTTTAGAATCTGAAAAATATGTTGAAATTCAAGATGTAGATATGCTTATAGAATTAAAACAAGCTGTTGAAAAGGAAAAAATGTTGGGTCAGTTTGATCTGTCAACACTTCAAGTACAACATCAAGCAGATCCTTATTTTTACATAAAGATGAAATCGTACATGAATGGATTACCTGAAAAAGATTATGATAAGGTTGAAAGTATGCTAAACACACTACTCAGAACTAGACAAACCAAAATAATTCGTCTTGCAGATACATCCAAACTAACAGCTGATATTTCTCAGAAATTGTCTATAGAAGAATGTGAATTCTACAATAACCTTCATGATAATAGTTCCAAGTTTTCTAAAACAATAATAGGTAATAAGAAATGACCGCGGAAGAAGTACATACAAAATCAGCACTAGCTGATAAAGTGAAAGAATTTTTAACTCAATACAAAGATCCTGCTGGTTCTTTTTCTTATGTTGAACAAATTGATCAGATGGTAGTTAAACAGACGACGTATATTGTTGTAGATTTTAATGATCTAGTTTCAGTTCCATTTATTGAATCAAAATTTAGAGAAAGCCCTGACGAAATTCTTACTGCATTCAGAAAAGCTATTTTTGAAATGTTGAAGGAAAGAAACCCAGAATACGCAGAAAAGATCGAGCATGACATACGTGCACGTATAGCAAACTTCCCAGGTGAACGAAGTTTACGTCAGATTAACTCTGATGTAATAACCAAGATGATCAGTGTCTCTGGTATGGTAGTAAGAGCTTCAGAAGTAAAACCATTGGCTAAAGAATTAACTTACAAGTGTCTTGCCAATCATACATCAAAGTTTACTCTGCTTGATGGAATGAGCTTGGATAAGGCTGTAAAATGTCAAGAATCAAGGTGTCCACATACCAATTTAGCTATAGTGGCTGAAGAAAGCAGATTCATAGATTTTCAAATAGTCAGATTACAGGAGTTGCCTGAAGATCTTCCACCTGGACAGCTACCGCACTATGTGAACGTCAGTATGAAGCAAGACTTGGTGGATTATGCACGTCCTGGTGATAGAATTGTTTTAACTGGAATTGTTAGAATTGAGCAAGAACGAGTATCTGGAGTAAAACAATCTGAAAGTGCGCTTTACAGACTACGAGTAGATGGAGTTAATGTTGAATTTATTGGCGGTAAGGGAATCAAAAGCTCAAGACGAACAGAAAGAGAAGAAATTTCTCCAGATGAGGAAAAAATAATCAGAACATTATCAAAAAACCCAGATATTTATGATAGACTAATTTCATCCTTTGCACCACATATTCGTGGGCATGAGATATTCAAAGAAGCTATTCTTCTATTGATTGTTGGTTCAACACAACGGGTACTTTCAGATGGCTCAAAAGTTAGAGGAGACATCAACGTTTTTCTTGTTGGGGATCCAGGTACTGCAAAAAGTGAAATGTTAAAGTTCTGTTCAAGAATTGCTCCTAGAGGATTATACACGTCGGGAAGGGGTTCCACTGCTGCAGGTCTTACTGCTGCAGTTGTACGTGACACCTCAGGGATTTTCATGTTAGAGGCTGGGGCTGTGGTCCTTGGTGATCAAGGTCTAGTTTGTATTGATGAATTCGACAAAATGAGACCAGAGGATAGAAGTGCTCTACATGAAGTGATGGAGCAACAATCAGCTAGTATAGCCAAAGGTGGTATAGTTGCAACCCTTAATGCAAGAACCTCAATATTGGCTGCTGCAAACCCTATGTTTGGAAAATATGATCCATTCAAAAATTTAACTGAAAATGTAAATCTTCCAATTCCGCTTCTTACAAGATTTGATCTAGTCTTCATTGTAAGAGATATTCCAACGCCAGAAAAAGATAGGCAGATAGCACAACATATCATAAGTCAGCACGGAGTATCTGGAACTGATACTACTTCACTTGTAGATATAGATATTCTTACAAAATATTTGGCATATGCCAAACGAATTGATCCAGTTCTTACAAAAGAAGCTGAAAGTAAGATAATGGAATTCTATCTTAAAATGAGAAGCATTGAAGGTGAAGATAAAGAAAAAATGATTACAATAACTCCAAGACAACTAGAAGGGCTAATTAGATTATCTACTGCACGAGCAAGGCTTTTGCTGAAAAATCAAGTTGAAGGAGAGGACGCAGATAGAGCAATTTTCTTGTTCAATGAAATGCTGAATAACTCAGGAGTAGATGTCAACACAGGAAAGGTTGACATTGGCGTGCTGCAGGGTCGTCCTCGTAGCGAAGTTTCAAAATTGTCTACGTTTATGGATACTCTGAAATCACTTGAAGGTGAGCCCAAGAACCCTGTACCAGAACAAGAATTTGTTGACGAGCTTATAAAATCAGAGAAATTTAAAGACGAAGACGAAGCTAGAAGGTATATTCGTAAACTGATCAATGAAGCATCTATTTATGAGTCAACACCAGGTCATTATAACACAGTATGAGAATTAATGAATTAAAACTTGAGCCTAATACAATTAATTTCTTAAAATCAGAAGGTTATACAGAACTTTATCCTCCACAGAAGGATGCAATCAAAGCAGGAGTTCTTGAAGGTAAGAGTATACTAGTTTCTGTACCTACTGCTAGTGGAAAGACACTCATTGCAATGCTAGCAACATTATCTCATCTATCAAAAAACAAATCCAAAGTGATCTATCTTACTCCATTACGGGCACTAGCATCTGAAAAGTTTGAAGAATTTAAAAAATTAGAAAAAATCAGTGGTGGTAAAATCAAAGTGGCAATATCTACGAGTGATTTTGATTCAAAGTATAATGAATTGGATGATGCAGATATTATAAT
Organism: Nitrososphaerota archaeon; assembly: GCA_014384145.1. GTDB lineage: Archaea > Thermoproteota > Nitrososphaeria > Nitrososphaerales > Nitrosopumilaceae > Nitrosopelagicus. The sequence continues at coordinate 950 of JACNGK010000110.1, read as the reverse complement.
TCTTACAAACGAAACAATGGACGCAATGATGACATTTCAAAAATCTTGGATTTATGAAATAGGATTAGTGGTTTCTGATGAAATCCACCTAATTGGTGATTCTGGGAGAGGACCTACATTAGAAATGATTCTTACTCGATTGAAAACTGGTTATGTGGGGAAAAAACCACAGATAGTAGCATTAAGTGCTACTATATCAAATTCTTCTTTACTTGCAGAATGGTTAGATTGTAAGCTAGTTGAAAGTGAATGGCGACCTGTGCCATTATCTGAGGCAGTATACAGTAATCATACTATAACAAATCAAGATCGTGTTGAATCTGAAGGGAATCTTGATAAAAAAAGGGAGACTAGACATAGCAAACCTGCAATTGGTCTAGGACTAGACATCATAGAAAATGGAGCGCAAAGCCTGATATTCACTATGACAAGAGCTAGTTCAGTAGCTACTGCAACTGAAGCTGGAAAATTTGTTGCGGAGAAATTGAAAAAAGATGAACTCAAAAAACTAATTAAAATTTCAAAAACAATACTTCCAAGGGAAACTGAAGATCAAACAAAGTTAGTAAAAAAGTTGGCAGACGCAGTAAAAAATGGCACTGCATTTCATCATGCAGGGCTTGATCAAAGATGCCGCACAATAGTTGAAACGGAATTTAAAAATGGTAATATCAAACTGTTAACTGCAACACCAACTTTAGCTGCAGGTGTAAATCTTCCTGCACGTCGAGTAATAATCTCAAGCGTATTCAGATTTGGTCCAAATGGAAATGCACCTATTAGTATCTTGGAGTATAAACAGATGTGTGGAAGAGCTGGTAGGCCACAATATGATGACGAAGGTGAATCGATAATTGTCGCAAAGGGTTCACCAAATCAATATCTGGAACATTACGTAGATGGAATTCCAGAATCTCTTGAATCACAAATACTTGAAGAAAGTTCTTTAA
>JACNGK010000033.1:0-5161 GCA_014384145.1 Nitrososphaerota archaeon | reverse complement strand
TAAAGGTTTCAGTCATTAATCCACCTAACATCTCAGTCATTCTACCAATCTCTTGATCTGCACCTGGCATGAATTTAACAAGTGATGATTTGAGTCCATTCATGAGGCCAATTGTTGGCATCAAGGTGGTTACTGTATCGCCCAAGTCGTGGAAGGTGGTTAATCTTAATTCAATTCTCTCTAATCCCATTTTGGCATTAGACATTATTTTGTTAACTTTACGAACTTCTACTAGTTCATTTGATAATACTTTACTTGAATAGGTGTCGTGTTGTTGTTGAGCAATTACGATTTTTTGGAAAATTTTCTGATCTCTGTCTTTGAGTTTTTGAGTCATTCCATCGAGTTTTCCGATTTGAGCCTGTAATCGTTTTACGGCCATTTCGACTCTAGGTTTTAGTGATCCTTTTGGTTTGAATGTATCACCAAGTTTATCTACAAAACTTTGCTTTTGTGGACTAGACCATTTGTCTTGGAAACTTCCCATGCGTACTGTTTTGAAATATGTTATTAATTTCCGGTGTGAATAATGGTTCACACATTATAGAATTTGTATGACTAGAATTCACCAAAATGGCTTTAATTCCCAAATTTGTGCCTAGATTATGAATAAGATGATCGCTGTTGGCGGTATTGTCATAGCATTAATTATAATTTCAATGGCATATGGCGCATCGATGAATCCAGGCGGAAATGAGCAACGCTCAGGTGGAGAAATATGGGATTTTCGAATATCAGGACCAGAATTTCATGGTAAGACAACTATCATGGCCGGTTTAGGAGTAATAGAAGGAGGAACATATGAGATTGGATTTGTTCCTATGGGTGATTCACCTGAAAAAATTAGATTGATAATAGATGGAGTGATTCCAGAAAATCAGAAATATTACTCGGACGATCCCATCAAAACAGAAATTTTTTCTGAGGAATTTATCTTGGAACGAAGTTTAGTTGACACAGGTGTCTCAAAATATTATACTTGGGAGTATCTTGGTCAGAAATTTGTTCAGTTTCCAAAAACAGAAGAAGAGGCAAATTATGAAATCACTATTCAAAGAAGTGGAAATTTGGAAGGCTCTGTTAGCATCTCATTAACTAAAATCGATAGAAGCATCTAGGCTGAATTAATGGGGGCGTGGTCCTTTCGGCAAAGCGATGTGAGATTCCCTCACTTGTAAGCATCAAAGTGCTTTGACTCAATTTTCTGCTCTGCAGGACCACGCAAGTCTAATCGATAGGATTTACATCCTTCCGCATTAATCACTATATGTTATCATAATATTTAAATTATTTCACAAATTATTACAAAAAAAACTAGGCTTTTTTGAAAATTATAATTGATACAATCTATTGTTAATTATACTAGGTCAAATAATCAGGGTTATGACGATAGAAGACAAAGAGAAGAAAGGTGGGCTATCGTTGTTTGCAAAACATGCAGTTCAATTTTACATAGTTGGTGCAACTGGCGTTCTAGTCAATTTAGGAATTTTATATCTACTAACAGACATTGGAGGGTTCTGGTATGTTGCTTCTCAAATTATAGCAATTTCAGTTTCAATTACTACAAATTTCTTTTTTAATAGATATTGGACATTTGGCAGTTTCGTACAGGATAAGAGAAATTCTGTCATGTATGTAAAATTCCTAATAGTTAGTGCAATTGGAATGGCTATACAATTAGGAATTACAGTTACTCTGGTTGAGAGTAGTTCATTTTATCACATGTATGGAGCAGGAATTGGAATTGCCGTAGCTAGTGCCATAAATTACGTTCTAAATAGAAGAGTTACCTTTGGAATAAAGTTCTAAGGGTTAAAATTTGATGAGAGTATACTGAATTTAAGATGGATCCTAGGAAAAAGCAGAAAATTGAGATAATTGGTCTTCTAGTAGGAATTTGGTTTATTGTATCACTTCCACTACCATGGCTCATAACTACACCAGTTGTTGCGCAACAACAACTTTTGATAATTGTTCAAATGACAGGATTGATGTCTATTCCATTTATTGGTCTAGCTATAGCATGGACTCTAAAGCCAGAATTAGCAAATAGAGATATAAAATATGATTAGTGAATTACCGTTTAAATCAAGTATACCTGAATTAGAAAAAATTATTGATGGAATGGTAAAAGCTGGTGAGCGAATTATTGAGATATACAATACTGATTTTGCAACTGAGAAAAAAGATGATGATTCACCAATAACTCAAGCAGATATTGAAAGTAATAAAATTCTCAAAGAGGTTTTGGAAAAAACTGGAATTACTATTTTATCAGAAGAAGATACAGATAATAAAAAAAGATTATCTGAAGAAAAGATTTGGATAATTGATCCATTAGATGGAACGACAGATTTTGTTAACAAAACAGGAGAATTTACTATAATGGTCGGATTAGTTGAAAATCATAAATCAGTTTTGGGTCTGATTTACTGGCCTATCAAGAAGAAGATGTATTTGGCAGAATCTGGAAAAGGAGCATTCTGTCATGATGAAGAATGGAAGAAGATCGAAGCTAGTATGATGTCAGAGATACAAAATTGCCATGCTCTAGTTAGCAGACATCATCTATCAGAGAAAGAGAAAAAGTTGTTAGATGAAATGGAGATTTCAGTTGTTACAAGTATTGGAAGCTCGCTAAAAGTAACAGAAATAGCATCAGGAGACGCCGAGATTTATCTAACTACTACAAATAAAATGAAACAATGGGATACCTGTGCCTCAAATTGCATAATTTCTGAAGCTGGAGGTAAGATGACAGATATCTCAGGCAAGGAAATGATATACAATACAGAATCAGTACACCATGAGAATGGAATATTAGTTACAAATGGATTAATTCATCAAGATGCATTAGATGCTATTTCTAGATTAGATTCTTAGATTTCAAAAATTCTAGTACTTCAGCAGCACTCTCATCAAGAGACTTGTTTTCAGTATCTAAGACTAAATCAGCGTTATCTGGTGCCTCATATGGGTCGTCGATTCCGGTAAATCCCTTAATCTCTCCTGAGCGGGCTTTGGCATACATTCCTTTGACATCACGCTCTTCACATTGTGCTAGTGATGCATTGACATAAACTTCAAAGAATTTTGTGTCATCACCGATAATCTCTTTTGCATTTGCACGATTCTCCTTGTATGGACTGATTAGTGATACACCCATTGGGACGTTATGTTTTAGGAGTAATTTTGACAAATGAGCAACTCTTCTGTTGTGTTCATCTCTTGCTTCTTTTGAGAAATCCTTTGGTGAGAACCATTCTCTTAGTTCATCTCCGTCTAAGATGGCTAAATTTGGTATGGTTTCAGCAAGTTTTCTTACTATGGTGGTTTTACCTGAACAAGGTAATCCAGTCATCCATAAACAAAAAGCCATTGTTTATGGCAGTGAAATTACCGCTTAAGAATGTTATTTTGCCCAGTCTTGAGATTCCAGATAAGTGATATCCTCTAAAAGTGAGACTACTTTTTCTGTAATCGCAGAAATTGATTGGAATTGTTCAAACATTTCTTGTTCCTCTTCTCTTGATAAGATCTCTTTTTCGGCTTTTTCAAAAAACTGTTCTTCTTTTTGCATATGATCAATTAGAAATATGGAATATGTCCTGAGAAATCTTGCAACTGGTTCTCGTTTATTTTCTCCATCCTTCCAAAGTTTAAGGTTTTTTGAAATTTGTTTTGCAATATTTCTACTAAATTCATGTTCAATGAGTAAGGCACGTATTTCTTTGTTAAGATGATCATATGATGCAACACATGGAAAATAGGAACCTTCTTCTCTTGTAAAATGAACAGAGTCTAAAAATTCTGCAATTAGAAAATTAATCTTGTCAATGTCAGAAAATGGAATGTCTGCACCATCGTATAGTGCTTTGTATGATTTTGTAATTACTTTTTCAAGACGCATAATATCCTGATGTTCTTTTCGTAGAAACTCACTAGCACTCATAATTCTATTTTTTTTTCTTGGAGAAGATAGATTTTATTTTTTCTTTGTATATATCCAGTTCCATCTTAAGATTTTGAACCACTTCGTCAGATTTTTCTCCCATAGAAATTATAGAAAATTCAGATTTTTAAAGAGATCTATACACCTAATGCTTCAACTTTTGAGATATCTAGACTGACCTTATCTCCAACAGACAAACCTAGTTGTTTGTATTCATGCATGTCTAGTTTAAGGGATGTTGTTCCCGGTGCTGCGCCACCCATCATACCTGGCATTCCACCACCTGCAATCATTTTGTTGAGGTTTTTCATCATGTCATCCATGTTAGAAAATCCCATCACATTTGTTGTAGATGGATTTGGAGGTTGATTTCCTTCTTTCATATCTTTTGCTAGAGAAAGAGTGACTAGAACATATGGAGCACCATCCGGTGCAGCATCAATTCTCATAACTACAAATTCTTTTCTCATATCATATTACCAATAAAATCCATATTTTAACTATTCATGTTTTTGAATTTTTGTTCTTTAATTTGCTTTAATTCATCTTCAAAAAAGAACTTGTCTTCAAATGCAGGTTTTAGATCATCAAGCCAAATTGCATTTTCATCATATTTAGCAAAGAATGGACGATTTACCCACTCTGGATTTCTTCCCTGAAGCATCCTCAATACAATTACTTTAGTTCCATTGATTTCAGCAACTCCATCTACCTGAACTTTTCCAGGAGTAGCTGACATGCTTGGACCTCTAACCGTTCTGGCCAGTCCACTTACTTTTTGAATTGCTTGTTGGAAAATTTTATGTGCTTTTACTAGAGATACACCAAAGTAATGTTGTGCACCAGTATCTCTTACTACAAACATGTAATATGGAATACATCCAAGCTCAACTTGCTTTTGCCACATTTGAGCCCACATGTCAGCGTCGTCATTAATGTTAGTTAAAAGTGGAGATTGGGTCCTAATTTGTACTCCAGTTTCACGAACCTTTTCAATTGCAAGTTTGACTGAATCAGTTTTCAACTCTGCAAGATGATTAAAGTGAGCCATTAGCGCCACATGAATTCCCTTTGATTTTATTCGTCTAAAAGTTTCAAGTGTTTCTTCATGATCGTTGTCTGAGGTAAATTTGTATGGCCAGTAAGATAGGGCCTTTGTTCCAATTCGAATTGTTTTAAGATTTGGTAAATCTGCATCTAATATTT
>JACNGK010000120.1:0-5295 GCA_014384145.1 Nitrososphaerota archaeon | reverse complement strand
CTCCGCCTTCTGCCAAGTTTACTAAAGAGTTTGAAGATGCTTCTCCTGTAACTTTACCTGCATTCTTTCTAGTCTGTCTCCATTTTAGACTGGTATTTCCACTCTTTGATGAATAAATAACTCCTAGCACATCTTTGGCGTTAACAAATGTTATCTCTCTAATTTTTTTTAGTGTCACTTTATCTGCAGCTTCTACATAGATTGAACCCAAATCTTCTCCCCTCTCTGCAAAAACTTCTGGATCTTCAAGATAACTTGTTGGTGCAAATGAACTACATGTGCTAGCTATGACAAATCTTCGAAAACTTTCTAATGATGAAGGGGCATCTATCTCGACCATTTTTTTTCAATAAATCTACCTCACTTATCAAGCTTATTGAAAGGTTCAAGTATGATTCTTTGGAATTTCTACTGCAGACCGTGATGTACGCTATCCTATGATTTGATGATTAGGATCTTGAGTTCTGAGTCTGCAACTCAGAATTTTTATGATACAATTTCCTATACAACTCATGAAATCATTAACTGAATATCTGACATTTAAAACAAAATCTAGAAGAGCATTTGTTAACATTACACCAGATGTGGAAAAATTAGTTACAAAAAGTGGTGTTAAAGAAGGACTTTGTTTGGTTAATGCAATGCATATCACTGCTAGTGTTTTTATCAATGACAATGAAAGTGGACTTCACCATGATTATGAAAAATGGTTAGAAGAACTAGCTCCTCACGAACCAATTGATCATTATCATCACAATGATACTGGTGAAGATAATGCAGATGCACATCTGAAAAGACAAGTTATGGGAAGAGAAGTGGTAGTTGCTATCACTAACGGTCAATTAGATTTTGGACCTTGGGAGACTATTTTCTATGGTGAATTTGATGGTAGACGAAACAAAAAAGTTCTAGTAAAAATTATTGGCGAATAAATTATCCAAAGTCGGTATCTCGTTTTTGTGATTGTTCAACATTCTTTCTTGCAGATTCACGCCATTCATTGTCGTGATTCTGTCTACCATGATTACAATCTACACAACCCATAATTTTTCCATCAGGATTTTTCTTAAATTCATCGCATCCACAAAAACAAGCCATACTCTCACCAAATTTTCAGAGTATATCTTCTTTTACTCTTCTTTTCCTCTAGATGTCTTACAACATTCACCCATTGGAATGTCTCTACCTCTTGGGCTCTTAGTCGGACATTTTAGCATTATACATAATGCATCTGTAAATTGTTTGTTCATATGATGTTCAATTCCACAAACCATCTCTTCATCAATCTCAATTTTCAATGAACTTTCCATCAGTACTTCTAGTAAACGACTATTTCTGATCATAGATGATGCAACTTTTTCTCCACTTTCTTTTAATGAAACTCCTGCTTTGTTGTATGTGACCAAATCTCTTCCTGCTAATTTTTTGAGCATTTGTACAACACTAGGTTGACGAACATTCAATCTTTTGGCAATGGTACTAATTTTAACGTCATCACCTTTTTCTCTAATATGCCAAACTGCTTTTAGATACATCTCTGTATGTTCAGCTTCTGCAGTTCCTACAAACAGAACTTCATCATCCATTGCATCCATGGAATATCTATTTTCTTTAATCTAATAAATTTTCAACAGTTCTATACAGTTGAAATTATGCCTTTTTGGCATCTTTGAGTAAATATTCGAAATACTCTCTTGCAAATCCTGCTAATCCGGCATGATCTGCCCAAATGGCTACTATTTCTGACGAAGTAGAACTACTAATTTCCGGACCTAGTAAAATTACCACATATCTTTTATCTGAAATTATGCCTCCTCCAAATAATCCTGCTTTGACTTTAACATCTGCCACTCGGGAAATTGCCTTTAGGGATTCCTTATCAATCTCGTCTGATGTCAAAATGGTGATTTTAATTCCTTTATCATGTAATTGCCGAAGTTTTGGAAGTGCTTGCTTCACAATCATTTCTCCTGCTTGTGGCACTGCAATCATTACTTCTTCTCTACAATGTTCTACCATCTCCATAATCTTTGAGACTATATTCATTGCACCAGAGATAAACCAGATATCTGGTTTTTCGCTAGTTCCACTTTTTTCATAAAGAGGAATTAATTCAGATAAAATGACATTTTTATTTTCTGAAAATATAGTATCTGATTTTTGCTTTGAAGTTTCTAGTGCATTTGATGGTGCCTTTGCAAAATATTTTGTTGGTCTTGCATCATCAGAACCAATCCATCCTTTTTCTTCCAGTGTACCTAAAATTTCATAAATTTTTGAATAAGGAACTCCAGAGTTTTGGCTAATCTCGGATGCATTACTTTCTCCAATTTTAAGCAGAGCTGTATAAGCTCGAATTTCGTAGCTTGTAAGACCCACCTTCTCTAATGACTTCTTTGCTTTATCCGAAATGCTCACGAACAGCATTACTAAATTCGCTATTTAAATTGACTATGATCGTTCCCTCATTCATCTGGTGGTTAGTAGGAATTGGATTATATACTAACTTTTCAAAAATTAGTTAATGGCTCTAATTCAGATATCCAATCAGTCATCAAAGACACAGGGTAAGAAATCCACTATTAGATTTACCCAAAGTATTTGCCCTGATTGTAACATGATTTTAGACGCTGAAGTTTTTGAAAGACAAGGTCAAGTCTTCATGTCCAAAGTTTGTCCAACACACGGAGAAACAGAGGAATTGTATTTCGGTTCTTATGATATGTATAAAAAATTCAGTACATACTGGGTTGATGGAAAAGGTGCACATGCTCCAAATGTTATAATGGAAGACAAGTGTTCTTGTCCAAACAATTGTGGATTATGTTCAAATCACTTGTCACACAGTGGATTGGCAAACATGATTGTCACAAACAGATGTGATCTTACCTGCTGGTATTGTTTCTTCTATGTCAAGAAAGGATTAGAAGGTGCTTACATGTATGAACCAAATCATGATCAAGTAAGAGGCATGATGAAAACATTAAGATCAGAAAGACCAATCCCAGGAAACTCTATGCAAATTACTGGTGGTGAACCAATGCTTAGAGAAGATATCTCAGATTTAATTAAAATTATGAAAGAAGAAGGTGTTGAACATATTCAAATGAATACAAATGGAATTAGACACGCAATGGATCCAGAAGCAGGACGTGAAGTAAGAATGGCTGGATGTAACAATCTATACCTAAGCTTTGACGGTGTTACTGCAAGAACAAACCCAAAGAATCACTGGGAAATTCCATATGCACTAGACACTTGTAGAAAAACTGGAACAACTGTTGTATTCGTTCCAACTGTTATCAAATCAATTAATGACCACGAACTAGGAGGAATTATCAGATATGCACAAAAGAACTTGGATGTTGTACATGCAGTAAATTTCCAACCCGTATCATTAACTGGAAGAATGGGAAAAACAGAACGTGAAAAATATAGAATCACAGTACCTGATTGTATCCAAAGAATTGAAGAACAAACAGATGGTCAAGTAACTGTTGATGATTGGTATCCAGTACCAAGTTGTATGCCACTAACAAATGTCATTGAAGCATTCTCAAGTAAACCAAAATACGAATTATCTATTCACTTTGCATGTGGTGCAGGAGCTTATGTATTCCAAGATGCAGATACCAAGAAACTTGTTCCAATGACAAGATTCTGTGATATTCAGGGAATGTTAGAATTATTTGAAGACAAAGCAGAACAAATTCGCTCTGGTGCAAACAAGTACTTTACAATGCTTGAAGTTGTAAGAAAACTCAAAGGATTTATCACTAAAGAAAATCAACCGGCCGGATTAGATTTAGCAAAAATGTTTGGAAATATCTTGATGAAAAGATCATTTGAGGCAGTAGGCTCTTGGCACGTCAAAGGTCTATTCTTAGGAATGATGCACTTCCAAGACAAATACAATGAAGATTTAGAACGATTACAAAGATGTGATATTCACTATGTTACACCTGACCTTAGAATTATTCCATTTTGTGCATTCAACGTAATTCCAGAGTGGTATAGAGACAGAATCCAAAAGAAATATTCTATCACTGTTGAAGAATGGGAACAACGTGAAGGTGTAAAACTCGAAGACGGTCTTTACAGAGGCCTTATGAGAAGAGGTGCAGGTGATGAACTTGCAGCAGGTTGTGCAAAAAGTGAGATGTTCCATCAAGCAGAACAAGCAATGGGTTCTCAATAATTATTTTAAAATTAAAAATACTATCATTGAATCTAATACCTTAAAAACAAACTTTTCATTTATTCAATAAATGAAATTACTTTTTATCTCTCCAAGATTTTCTGGAGGAATTGGTGGACATGCAAACATGTTGTATGAACAATTGATAAAAAATGGCTTTGATGTAAAAAAAATGGAAGTTCCACACATTCCAATAAAAAATTTGAAAAATCCAAGCTTTGCAATTTTTAGTAGTCTTAAAGGAATTCTAAGTAAGGAATCTTTTGATATTGTTCATGGATTTAATGTACCATCAGCTTATGCAATGAAATATGCGAAAGGTACAAAAAAAGTTCTATCTATTCATGGTGTTTTTAGCGAACAAGTAAATAAATTACATTCAAAATCAATTAGTTCAATTGCATCATCTGCTGAATCAAAAGCTCTAACTTGGCCAGATAAACTTACAACAGATTCACAAGCTACACAAAAATTTTATAAAGAAAAACTCAATATTGATTTTGAATATCTTCCATCACCTTTAGATACTAAAATGTTTGAAAAAATTAAAAACGTTGAAAAAATTCCAAATCAAATTGCATTTGTTGGCAGAGACAGTCCTGAAAAAGGAATTGATATCTTAAAAGAAGCAGAATCAGAAATTAATGGGAATGTTGTATATTGTACAGATCGTTCTTGGGACGATGCAATGAGAATTATCAAATCCTCTAGTATAGTTGTAGTTCCATCCAGAATGGAAAGTTTACCTACAACTGTTAAAGAAGCATTTTTTCTTAATGTTCCAGTTATAGGAACTGATGTAGGTGGCATTCCGGAATTAATCACTAACAATGAAACAGGAATTTTAGTTCCACCTGAAAATCCAGGAAAATTGGCTGATGCGGTTAATGAATTATTATCCGATAAAGAAAAAGCAGAAAAACTAGCTACAAATGGAAATACATTTGTTAAAAATAACATGACCTGGGATGTAATACTACCAAAATACATTAAATTTTATGAAGATTTGTTAAAGAACTAACCAATCACTTTGTTAACACATTCACAAATTTCTAATGCCTGATCATCTGTTAGCTGTGGATATGAAGGAAGTGATA
>JACNGK010000118.1:0-5320 GCA_014384145.1 Nitrososphaerota archaeon | reverse complement strand
CCACCTCTCCATCAGTGGAGTCTAGTGCAGTTTTTGACATATTCCCAAAACCTGAACCAGCATCAAGTATTTTATCACCAGTTTTCACTTTCCCTTTAATTGCTCTATTTCGATGTTCAGAATCTTTTCCAAATGAAATATAGGAATTAACCTTATCATAAACAGGAATAATTTCCTGTAACACATCAAGTACTTCACCCCAGTAGCTGCCTAAACCCATGGGTTTACTATTATTTTTGATATTATATTATGTGCTCTTATTTGGAAGATGTGCCTTCTGCCTGCGCATGCTTCGCTAGTTCTTCACTAGACACTTTTTCAAATAGTTTAGTATCTGTTCTAATCTTTGACATCCTAATATGTTTCACATCCTTTTCATCACTCTTTAGATTTATTGCGGCAATTGCTAACGACATCGTCTCATCCATCGACATTCCATTTTTGTAATTCTTTTCTAAAAAGTCAGTAACCTCATCTGAATTTCCACCTATTGCAACTGCAGTGTATGGAATGTATGTTCCACTTGGATCAGTAACAAAGATTCTAGTACCCTTTCTGTCCACCCCAGCAATTATTAGTGCGACACCAAATGGGCGAACTCCAGAATATTGTGTAAATTGATGTGATTGATCTGCTAAATGTTTTGCAACTGCTTCAATCTCTACTGATTCATCATAAGTTAATTTGTTACTTTGTGAAAAAAAACGTGCGTTGTCTACCAGAACACGAGCATCTGGAATGTATCCTGCTGCCGCAATACCTATATGATCATCCACCTGAAAAATTTTTTGTGTAATATCTTCTACTTGAAGATCCCGTGATACTTCTTCTACAGCTATTATAATCCCATCTTTAGCTTGTAATCCAATTGCAATTGCTCCTCTTTTAACTGTCTCAATAGCATATTCTACCTGGTAAATTCTACCGTCTGGTGAATACATTGTAGGTGTCATATCATAACCACGTGATGCCATCATAACATTTCGATTCAATTACAAGTCAATTTAAGGGTTAGTTACTGATATGATCTAAATCACAATTCTATATCCATTAAAATATACAATTGGATTTAATGAAGCATGGGGAATCAATTAGAACAGTTTCTTAATCAAAAATACATCAATCTTGAAACATACAAAAAGGATGGAACTCCTATTAGAACTCCTGTTTGGTTTGTAATTGATAAAGATCTAATCTATGTTATAACCAGAGATAGCACAGGCAAAGTTAAGAGACTTAGAAATAATCAGGATGTACGAATTGTTCCTTGTTCATTCAAAGGGGAACCAAAAAATGAATGGGTAAAAGGTAAGGCAGAAATGATTACAGGCGAGGAAGCAGATGAAATCATTAAACTTCGTAAGAAAAAATATGGTATGCTTGCTAGATTAACGGGCATATTTACATCTCAAAAAGGAAACCTTGTTGTTTATTTCATTGAATTAATCGATTAGAATTTTTTAAACTTGCTCAACTTTTTTTAAAAATTTGATTATTCCAGAGACATTTAAATACAAATTGAATGAGATCTGATCCATCTTGGCTCAACCAGACCCATTTGAGAATGCCACAAAGCAGGTTAACGATGCATGTGATGTTTTAGGAATAAACGATGAGGGAATTAGAAATTATTTGATTATGCCAAATAGGTTCCTTCGAGTAAAAGTTCCGGTAAAAATGGATGATGGTAAGATTAGAATTTTTACAGGATTCAGATGTCAGCATAACAACGATAGAGGTCCATACAAGGGAGGCATAAGATACTTTGATCCTGAGGGAGGTGTCAAGTACATGGAACGAGAAGTAATGGCTCTTTCTTCTTGGATGACATGGAAGTGTGCTGTTGTTGATATTCCACTCGGCGGTGGTAAGGGGGGAGTTTTCGTAAACCCTAAAAAAGAAAAACTCAGTGACGGTGAGCTTGAAAGATTAACTCGACAATTTGCATCTAGAATTGCTGAAGTAATTGGTCCACAGAAAGACATTCCTGCTCCAGATGTTTATACAACTGGAAAAGAGATGACACAGATTATGGACACGTTTACCAAAATGAGTGGAAATAATTATTCCCCAGGAACTATTACTGGAAAACCAATTCCTGTGGGTGGATCTCTTGCACGAAATGTTGCTACAGGTTTGGGCAATGCCTATTGTATTAGAGAAGCAGCAAAAATTTTGAATATTGAACTTAAAGGCGCTAAGGTTGTACTGCAAGGATTTGGAAATGCTTCAACATTTTCTGGTGTGTATCTAGAAAAAGAAGGCGCAACATGTATTGCGGCAAGTGATTCAAAGGGCTCAATTCTTGTTCCCGACGGGTTTAAGGTTCAGGAATTAATTGATTGGAAGCAAAAGGAAGGATCAGTGGTTGGCTATCCAGGAAGCAAAGAAATCTCTACAGAGGAATTACTTACAGCTGATTGTGATATCTTGGTTCCAGGTGCACTTGAAAACCAAATCACTGCGGAAATCGCAGAGAAATTAAAATGTAAAATTATTGGTGAAGCTGCAAACGGTCCTACTTTACCTGAAGCTGATCCAGTCCTTCACAAGAAAGGAGTTTTTGTTATACCGGATATCTTGGCAAACTCTGGCGGTGTGTGCATTTCTTATCTGGAATGGGTGCAAAACAACATGGGTTATTACTGGACATTCGACGAAGTTGCAAGTAAGATGGAGGTTAAAATTGTCAAAGGCTTGAAAGACATGTACGAACTTTCTAAAAAACATAACATTGACAATAGAAGAGCTGCAATGGTCTTGGCTGTAAGCCGTGTCTTAGAAGCATTTAATCATAAAGGCATCTGGCCTTAAACAAAATAAGATTCGTAACAAACCAACTGCTCAATAAATCGTATTTTTCCTTTTGTAATTGAAACTAACTTCTTCTTAAACAGAAGATCAATTTTTGTTCGACGTTCGAGCAATTCAATAATTTTTTTTGTCAGGTACCTGCCCTTTCTATCACCATCTAGCAGAAGAATGAGTTTACGATATTTGGCTGCTGAATCAGCAAATTTTATCATTCCATTGAACTTATGGAACTCTAAAATTTTACCTGAATAACCCAATTTTACTAGTGCGGCAGAATCACGTTTTCCTTCAACTACTACCACACTGTCTTTTTGCGAGTTGAGTAGATTTATGAATTTTTTAATTTCGGCTATTTCGCTTTCCGGAAATTCCATAATGGTAATAAGTTTAATATAATAACAAACTTTTGGATCGATCTACTATGAACTCTATTACAAAAATTTTTGACGATATAATAAAAACTGATCATAAAATCATTACAGAGGAGGCTGCCAAATCAATTCTAAAAAAGTATAAAGTTTCAGTGCCAGGATTTTCATTAGCAACATCTGCCAATCAAGCAATCAGAGATGCAAAAAGACTTGGATTTCCTCTAGTAATGAAAGTGGTTTCACCACAAATACTTCATAAAACTGATGTTGGTGGCGTTAAGGTCGGTGTAGATAATACTGCTGATGTAAAGAGTACATTTAACGACATGTATGGACGACTTTCCAAAAAGAAAGGCGTTAATGTAAAAGGAATTTTGCTTGAGAAGATGGTTCCAAAGGGTGTTGAGCTAATAGTTGGAATACAAAACGATCCACAGTTCGGTCCTGTGATTATGGTTGGTTTAGGTGGTGTTCTTACCGAAATTTTCAAGGATGTTGCGTTTAGAATGCTCCCAATTACTACATCAGATGCAAAATCAATGCTAAACGAACTCAAGGGTTCTAAAATTCTAAAAGGATTCCGTGGAAGCAAGCCTATAGACTTGAATATACTTGCAAAGGCACTTGTTCAAATTGGAAAGATTGGTGTTGATAATGCGGATTACATTAACAGTATAGACTTCAATCCCATTGTGGTCTATCCAAAATCATACAATGTGGTAGATGCAAAAATCATTCTCAACAAAGAAATTAAAAAGAATTCAATCTCACGTGCTAAACCAAACATAAAATCTATGGAGAAATTCTTTACACCAAAGTCTGTTGCATTAGTAGGTGCATCTGCAACACCAGGAAAGATTGGTAACTCTGTATTAGATGCTCTTGGAAAACAAGATTACAAGGGTAAAGTATATCCAATTAATCCTAAACAAAAGAAGATCCTTGGAATCAAATGTTATCCATCATTGGAAGCAATCAAGGCAAAGGTTGATCTGGTTGTTGTTTGTATTGATCTTGCACATTGCGGTCCTCTTATGAAAGAATGCGCAAAGAAAGGAATTCATAATGTTGTAATTGTTTCAGGCGGTGGTAAAGAGCTTGGTGGAGATAGAGCAGCAATGGAAGCTGAAGTAAAAAATCTCTCATTAAAACACAGCATACGAGTTATTGGTCCAAACTGTATTGGAATGTTCAATGCAGCAAATCGTCTTGATTGTGCATTTCAAGGTCAGGCAAGAATGGTTCGCGCAAGACTTGGTAACGTTGCCTTCTTCTCACAAAGTGGAACAATGGGAATTAGTATGTTAGAGAGTGCTGACACTTTTGGTCTTTCAAAGATGATTAGTTATGGAAATAGGTCAGATGTTGATGAAGCAGACATGATTTCATATGCAGGAAGTGATCCTCAAACCAAAGTCATTTGTCTTTACGTCGAAGGATTTGGCGATGGTAGGAAGTTTATCAATACTGCAAAGCGTGTTATGAAAGAAAAAAAGAAACCTATAGTGATTTGGAAAAGTGGACGAAGTGCTGCTGGTGCAAAACAAGCTGCATCCCATACAGGTTCTCTAGGTGGTTCAAATGCTATTATCATGGGTGCGTTTAAGCAGGCTGGAATTATTTCTGTAGATAGTTATCAAGAACTTGCCGGAGTTGCAAAGGCTTTGGCTTGGCAGCCATCTGCAAAGGGTAACAAAGTTGCCATGTGCAGTAATGGTGCTGGTCCTATGATTGGTGGAATTGATCATTTAGAGAGATTAGGTCTTACGATAGGAAAGATGTCCCCACGACTTATCAAAAAAATGAAGGCTCGTTTTCCTCCAACCGTTCCTATTCATAATGGTAATCCAGCGGATGTAGGTGGTGGTGCGACTGCAGATGACTATAGATTTGTTATTCAGCAATTTTATGATGAAAAGAATGTAGATATTGCAATGCCATGGTTTGTCTTTCAAGACGATCCTCTTGAAGAAACAATAGTTGATTACCTTTCTAACTTTTCTAAGAAAAGACAAAAACCATTGTAAGATGGGCCAAATAGCGGTGCATATACTCAAAAAATGGCTAATTTAGTTGAAATACGAGGTCTACCGGTATATGAAGTTTTAAGAACATGAGAGACTGCAGACTCTGCA
>JACNGK010000065.1:0-5322 GCA_014384145.1 Nitrososphaerota archaeon | reverse complement strand
TCAGAACAATGCCACCGTCACCAACAATCATCAGGCCACATCCACATGGAATTGATGTTGAAACAATTAGACGAATGTTGTTAGATACACATTATCAAATCCCAACGGTTGATGATAATATGATCTCAAAAGTTAGGAAAGAGCTAGGATTAGCCAACAAAAATCTTAGTCATTCGGAAATAATGGATAAGACACAAAAAAAATGGAAAACTTTGACGCGACCTGTTCGTATAGTCATGGCTTTGGTGTCATTTTTAAAAATGGATTTTGAGAAGTTAAGCAAGACTACCATTGAAGAAATTGATATAGGAAACAAGAAATTAACATACTGGGATTTTGGTGAATCACAGTCTATTTCCATTGATATGGATCCCGAAAGTTTTTACTATAAACAACTCGCAAACACGGTGCAGGGAGAAACATTAACCTCATTTTTGACTAAACGTTTCCAAAGGGTAGGACCAACTACAGCTTTAAAGTTTGCAGAATATGCAAAGTTCAAACCTGAACACAGAATTGGTACTATGACAAACCAAGAGCTTGTAAAACTTACTGATGGATTACAATCATTTGACGATTTTATGGCACCTGATCCAAGTTGTTTGGCTCCACTAGGGGAATCCCCACTGAAAAAAGGAATGGAAAGATTTTTTGAACCAGATTTTCTTGAGGTTGTACAACGTGGGGCTTCTGCTTATTCGGGATTCCCATTTGTCATAGAGATGGGAATTGCATATGGCGGAAAAATTTCTAGCCGTGGAATGAAAGTTTATCGATTTGCTAATAGAATCCCACTTCTTTATGATGAGGGAAGTGATGTGGTTCTAAAGGTTGTAAATGACACTGACTGGTCACGCTATAAGGTAAAAGGTGATCCACCGTTAGTAATAGTATCACATATCTGTTCTACGAGAGTCCCATACAAAACGGTAGGAAAAGAAAATGTGGCAGATAGACCTGAGATTGAACGTGAATTAAAACTGGCATTACTATCTTTGTCTAGAAAACTATCTTCATTCATGTCTAAAAGAGGTCAGGCTGAAGCTGCCATAAAAAGAAAAAATCTTTATTCAAAATACATTCCATTGATAGCACAATTTTGTACGGAGCTTGCTGGTAAAAAGAAAGAACCAAATTATAAGAAAATGATTACGGAGGAACCCATAGTTGAAGAAAAAACCTAAGAAAAAAGATTCAGAGGACAAGCAACATGCCCTTGCTGATCTTTTGAAAAAACACGGAGCACAGATTTATGATGATCTTGATAAAGGAAATTTCCCAAAATTTTCAATTCCTAGCCGTTCAGTAAGCAATATTGTATACGACAAAAAAATACGGCAGTATATACTTGGAGCAAACACTGCAGTTAGAAGTTCTAGAAATTCATCACAACTTCGTGCATTCACTCAATTAATGTGGCTGGCATTTTTTGCTAACAGGTTAACAGGACAAAAAAAATCTTCAACTCTTCGAGATGTATATTACTCATCTCAGGCTTTTGAAGTTGATTTTGAAGATCAGTCTGAATCTGATAACATAATCGTTGACCTAGAGGCAGTACTTGCATCACCAAGAGAATCTTTTCATGTATTTCCAGAGGAACGCAGTAGTGTATTTGGGGATTTAACAATAGAGTATACTGTTCCTGGTTATGAAGGGAAAAAAACAAATCTGTCTGATCATCCGGATGGCTATGCTATAGGACCAAGTCTTACCTCTTCAGAATTTACAGAAACAAGTGCAGAAGTTGTAATCGCAATTGAGAAAGGTGGTTTGTTTACTAGATTTGTTGAAGAGCAAGTTGATAAAAAATTTAAAGCAATTATAGTTGACACTGGAGGTCAGGCTCCTCGTTCAACTAGGACACTTTTAAAAAGACTTCATGACGAATTGAGTCTTCCTGTTGTTATTTTAACTGACGGTGATGTGTATGGAGAACATATCGCAATGGTAATAAAATCGGGTTCTGCCAATGCGGCGCATTTAAGGGAACTGACTGTTCCAGACGCAAAATGGGTAGGTGTGTGGGCCACTGATATTGAAAAATACAAACTTCCTACCATACCAATGACAGAATCTGACATAAAGAGATGTCATGATCTACTGAAAGATCCTAGATATCAAGAAGGTATTTGGAAGAAAGAACTTGAAGTGTTTTTAAAAATTAAAAGAAAGGCAGAACTTGAAGCATTCTCAAAGTATGGTCTAACGAATATTACAGACAAATATCTGCCACAGAAACTTGAAATTGCAAAAAGTCTTTAACTTATTCGAAGTGTCAGAACACCATTTCTGTATTTGAAGTCAGCTATCTTCATTTGAATTGAACCTTCAATTTGAACTTCTTTTGAAAAGCTACCGGAACCTCTAATGTACAACATTCCATCAATTAGCCTTACCATAATTTTATCGTCAGGACCAGGAACTTCAGCTACAAAAACAAATTGGTTTTCACCCTTAATAAGATCATAAACCCAATTCTTAGCTTCTGCTTCTCTTGCAGTATATTTTGGCTTGACATTTTTTAGCATTTTTTTAAAAACACTGACCCAATAAATTGTTGTAACTGCTGCAATACCAATCAAAATAAAACTCACAAAACTTCCATCTGCTCTTTGTGACATTATGTAAATAATTCCAATAAAAATTAGTATAATTATTGGGATTACAAAGTTTAATGATTTTTGATCTGTATATGAAGATGTGCTACTAAATTTAGACAATGAATGAGAATCACATCTGCCAAATATAAAGTATATTTGGAATTATTAGAGTGCTACTTTAATTAGAATAAATTCTTAGAATCTTGGATGAATTATGAGAAAATTAAAAATGATCTAATATCTGAGGTTAGGCTCACCAAAAATCAGGCTGAAGTATTTTTACTAGTTACACTGAAGGGACAGATGTCTGCTAACGAAATTTCCAAGTCTTTAGATATCTCTATTGATGATGCATTAAAAACATCTCAAAAACTTGTTGAATTGGGTGGTTTCATTGATATGCCTGAAACAGAATTTGAAGCAATGCATCCTAGGTTCACCGCTGTGAACATGTATAGAAGAATGTGTGAGCGTGAAAATATTGATTTTAAAAAAAATTTAGTTGTTGATAATATTGGCATTGCACTAGAAGAACCATACGATGATGCAAGGACTAAATATAACAAAAAAAAGTGAAAAAATATGAGCGAAACACCATCTGAGACTCCAAAAACTCCGGAAATTTACAAGTGCTGTGAAAATCCTCAAATCACTTACCTTGCTCCTGTTAATATCAACGTAGATGAAAGAACAATAGGTACTGTAGATGTTTGGCGATGTGCCAGTTGTAAAAGAAAATTTTGTGAAGAAAAACAATTAGGAATAGAATCAATTACTGATATTGTAGGAATGCCAAGAATAGGAGATGATGAAAAATGGGGAGTAATTGTCAGCAAACTCCAAAAAGGAAAAGACAAATGGAAACTTGTTAGATTAAAACAAAATGGAATTATTAAATTTGAAACATTGGATGAAAAAATTTTAGATCTTAAAATTGAAGATTATAAAATAGTTGATGATTTTCATACTAGCTTTTTAGTTGAAGATCACTTAAACAGGGCAGTAGAAATCTAGATTTACATTGAACCTAAAAGTACATGTGAATAATGTTGATGGCACACAGATGGCCGCAAAAATTAATGGAACGTTTGAAATTGACTATAATTCATTTGAGTTTTTAGCAATAGCATTTGGTCGTATAGGAGGACAAAATATTGGAGTAAAACTGTCTGAAGAGACAGAAAACAAACTGAAGTCATTAGAATATAATGTTGAAGAGGTTATTGATGAATTGCAAAAAAAACTTATTTCTGGAAATCTTAGTATTCCTGATGGTCTAAAACGTGAATCATTTATCGATGATTAAAACTCTGCCTCAGTTAATGCCTTCTCACAAGAACATGTTCTTTTTGTAGCAAAATCATCTGGCATCTTACCAATTAATTCTGCGAGGAGTTTTTTTGTGGTTTGGACATTTTTAGACAAAGTATCCATAACTTCTTTCGCAGTTACAGGTTTTTCTGCCCAAACATCATAATCTGTGACTGTAGAAATTGATACGTAACACATTTGCGCTTCCCTTGCAAGCTGGCATTCTGGTACCAACGTCATTCCAATAATATCAGATCCAGTAGATTTGTAGAATCTAGACTCTGCTTTTGTTGAAAATCTTGGTCCTTCAATACAGGCATACGTACAATCTTCATGCAAGGTTATATCCTGATTATTTGCTGTTTCTGAAACAATTTTTTGAAGTTCTGGGCAAAAAGGATCCGCTACTGAAATATGAATAACCTTACCCTCCTTAGAAAACGAATTTTTCCTAGATTTTGTAAAATCAATAAACTGTGTTGGAAGAACAAAGTCACCAGGTTTTATTTCTACTTTCAAGCTTCCAACAGCTGATGGGGAAACAATTCTTGTGATTCCTAATTCCTTGAAGGCCCAAATATTTGCACAATAATTTATCATGTGTGGAGGAATAGAATGTTTTTTTCCATGTCTTGGCATGAATGCAACTTTTTTCCCTCCTAGTTTTCCTATTGTAATTGTATCAGACGTTTTACCATAAGGTGTTTCAATCGTTATTTCTTTGCTATCTTGCAACAATTCAGAATCATAAATTCCTGTTCCACCAAAAATTCCAATCTCAGCTGTATCACTAACCATTAGTATTGCACCAATGAGACAGTTTTGTAGTCGTTTATTTCTTTGATTCCATTCAAGTCAGTCAATTCAATAATAAATGCAAACCCTGCAACTTTTGCACCCATTCTTTCCACTAATTTTGCTGCAGCCTTTGCTGTTCCGCCTGTAGCTAACAAATCATCACAAATTACCACTCTTTCACCTTCATTTAGCACATTTTTCTGAATCTCTAATACAGCTTTACCGTATTCAATTGTATACGAAGTTTTTACAGTTTTTCCTGGCAGCTTACCCTCTTTTCTTAGCATTACCATACCCTTGCTATATTTTTGCGCAAGAATAGAAGCAAGAATAAATCCCCTAGACTCAATTCCTACAAACATATCAACATCGTTGGAATGAAATTGTTTTGAAAATTCTTCCACAACAAACGACATTGCAGAGGCATCACCAAGAATTGGACTAAAATCTCGAAACAAGATACCTTTTTTCGGAAAGTTCGGATATTCTGCTATTATTCTTTTCAGATTCATATTACTTGTAACAATAAATGAGAAATAAAAACTATTTTGAACCACTAAGATTATTGTATAAATATTTCAAAACTAGAGCTGTTTTCATCATCACTTAC
>JACNGK010000115.1:0-5330 GCA_014384145.1 Nitrososphaerota archaeon | reverse complement strand
TTTTACCTAACGATATAGTAGTGTGACAACATTTTTTTGGTTTAGATCAGTTGACTTTATTCAGAATTAAGTCATCTAGTTATTTGATTTCTATATGACCTCAAAAAAATCATCTCTTAAAGTATTAATGAAATGTCAGAAAATATGAGATGTCCTAATTGTGGCAATCAAGCAAGTTGGAGAGACCCTGATTGTAACAAATGTGATGCTAAACTACATCAAAAAAACTGTAAGAGTAAATCCACTGATTGTAAATGTCATTCAATAAATGATAATCTTTGGTTATTACAAAAAAAGGATAAAGTATAATCATGTTTAATTTTAGGAGATTGAACCAATGCTAATTTTATCAGTAAGAGATGTTCAAAACCTAGATCAAAATTATACTGAGGAGACTTTCTCTAAGATCTGTTTTTTTACTAGTTTAGAGGTCTAGATATGTTGAAAATCGCTTTAATGTATAATAAAAAAAAAATTTCCCCCTCTGATGTTATCAATATTTCAGATATTCCTACTCAAGAACATTATTCATCAAAGGCAATTGAACGAGTTGCAAAAGCACTAGAAAAAGGCAGTCATACTGTAAAGCTAATTGAAGCAAACATGCATGCCATTGACGAGATGCATGATTTTATGCCCAAAGTCATGGATGGCGACAGGCCAGGACTTGTGTTTAACATGGCATATGGGTTGCAAGGCCATAACAGATACACACATGTTCCTGCATTGCTTGAGATGCTTGGAGTCCCATATCTTGGTTCAGGTCCTGAAGCTCATGCCATAGTTCAAGATAAGGTAATGACAAAACTTGTCTTACAAAGAAACAATATTCCTACTCCTGGATTTTGGGTGTTTTCAAGTCATGAAGATCAGTTTGATGATTTAATTTTTCCAGTAATTGTAAAGCCAAAATCCGAGTCAACATCTATGGGAATGAAAGTTGTTGATAATTGGGATGATTTGAGACAAGCTGTTAAAGAAGAAGTTAAAAAATATCATCAGGATGCTTTAGTTGAACAGTTTATTCCAGGAAGAGAGTTTGCAGTAGGATTAATTGGTAATGCAGATAGTATTGAAGTATTACCGATTGTGGAAATTGATTTACAAGGAGATCCAGATAAAATTCAAACTAATGTAGATAAATTAAAAAAACCTCTAGACAAAATTTGTCCTGCAAAATTAACTAAAGAACAAGAAGAAGAAATGAAACGTTTGTGTATTTTGGCATTTAAAAAACTTGGAATTAATGATTTTTGTAGAGTTGATTTTAGAATGGATAAAGATGGACACATGTATATTTTAGAACTAAACTCCATGGCAAGTCTGGGGGTACAGGGTTCTTTTGTACATTCTGCAATTACAGCAGGTTATTCTTTTGAATCATTAATTAACAAACTTCTCGATGTTGCAGCAATCAGATATTTTGGAGAATCTCCGTCACATGCACCTCAAATGGATACATCTGAAAATGTACGCAGTCAACCCCTAAGAGTTGCAGCCAGAAGCTATCTTCGTAGTCATCTTAGAACAACAATATCATCACTTCAGGAAATGTGTGCAATTAACACCAGTGTAAGAAATGTTGAAAATGTCAATAGGCTAGGCATGTTATTATCAAAGAGATTAAAACATCTTGGATTTTCTGAGCATGTTCATAATCAATTTGATATTGGTGATATTAGATATTTCACAAATCATGAGGGAGAAACTAATGATGTTCTTCTGATTGCTCACATGGATACCCCATACGCATCAATAGAGTATACTCCATTCAGAGAAGAAAAATCCCGATTATTTGGTTCAGGAATAGCTGAAAGTAAAGGTGGAATTGCAGTAATGCTTTCTGCACTACAATCCTTGAGGTTTTCCAAGAAATTACGAAAAATTAATTGTGGTGTATTATTAACAACTGATGATAGTTTAGGTGGGCAATATGCTAAACCCTTCATAGAGTCATATTCTAAAAATGCCAAATATGTTATTGGATTAAAATGGGGAAAAATTGATGGTGGAATTGTTACATCTGCATCAGGTCGAGATGAATTCAAAATTAACATATCAAATATTTCAGATTCTTCACGTCCAACTATATCTGAATTAATTCCAGTTGTTTGCAAAAAAATTACTTCAATTAAAAAACTCTCAAAGAAAGACACTGTGATTAGGATAATGTCCATTGATGGTAAAACATCATATGGTAACTCACCAGATCATACTTCAATTTCACTTTACACTACATTTACAAACAAATCTGATGCAAATGAACTAGAACGACAGATAAAAACAATACTGAAAAAACAAGATAGCATGAAACTTGATCTTGAAATATCCAAAGGAGTACGTAGAGTTCCATATTCAGAATCTACAAATACAAAAAAATTCTATTCTATAGTTGAAGAAATAACTACAAGACTAGAACAGAAAATAAATTCATTTCATAGAGATCTATCTTCAGATATAAGCCATGTACCACCAGAGATTCCATCTTTGGAAGGGTTAGGTCCATTAGGTGCAGAATACCGTTCTCCAAATGAGTATATCATTAAAGACAGTTTAATTGATAGATCTCTTCTTTTGACATTATTGATTCATAAATTATCTAGGGCGGAAAAATAAAATTTGAAATTTAGATTGATGAGATGACTATTACAAAAATTGAATCATCATTTGCTGCTACAAAAGACAAAAAATGTTCTGTTGCAAAAAGTGGAATGGTCTCATCTGCATTTCCTGATGCAACAAAGGCAGGAGTTGAAATGCTTAGAAAAGGAGGAAACGCAGTAGATGCTGCTTGTGCTTCTGCTCTTGCATTAGGAGTGTGTGAACCTCAGGCATCAGGAAGAGGGGGACAATCAATGGCAATTATCCATGTTGATGGAAAGACCCTGGCAGTTGATGGTTCAAGTAGAGCCCCATCACTAGCACATATTTCATTTTTTAAAAAAAAATCTCACAGATTCATAGGATACAAAGCAACTACTGTACCAAGTACAGTGGCAACATTGGGGTATCTCAATGAGAAATATGGCAGACTAGATTGGTCAACAATTGTAAAACCATCTATTCGTATTGCAAAAAGAGGATATCGAATAACAAAACTACAACATGAACAACAAGTAAAGCACCTAGATAATTTTTTCAAAGTTAAATCAAAATCTGGAGCAAAATATTTTCTAAAAGATGGGGAAGTACCATATGAAATTGGTGATCTTTTTGTGCAGGATGATTTAGCTTTTACTCTTGAACAATTAGCATCATATGGATTTCGTTCATTTTACCAGGGAATTATTTCAACACTAATTGATAAAGATATGAAACTTAATGGTGGATTTTTGAGAAAAGAAGATCTTGCATTTATTCCACTTCCCATTGAAAGAAAAGTAATCAGTAGAAGATATAGAGGGATTCGTGTTTATACTGTTCCTCCACCTGCAGCTGGCTCTACAATGTTACTAGTATTGATGATGCTTAGCAATCTACCCTCCAAGTTTCTTACTAGAACTCCTAGGGCTTATCATTTTGTATCTGAAATTCATCGAAAGGCATTGTTGTACAGAGAGCAGCGACGATTCAATCCAGAAACATATCGTCAAGTAAATGACAAAATTCATCTAAGTAGGAATTTTGCAAAGACACTTGCAACGACTATTCGTGACACGATTGATCCAAAACTACCATTAAAAGAACCTCTTGATACTGAAGACACTACACATCTTTCAGTAATGGATAAAGATGGAAATGCTGCAGGAATTACACAATCAATTGAATTAGTTTATGGTTCAAAAGCTGCTGCAGATGGATTAGGATTTCTGTATAACAATTACATGTCTGCCTATGAGCTTGAAAACCCAAACCATCCTTTCTATTTACGACCAAATTCTATTCCTTGGACCTCTGTATGTCCTTCAATAATTTTTTTCAACCATGAACCATGGATGGTTTTAGGAACTCCAGGTAGTGCTAGAATATTTTCAATACTTAGTCATTTTATCTCTAGAGTCATTGATCATAATAATTCAATTGATAAAGCCATGGAAAAGCCTCGAATTCATTGTGCAGTAGATGGAAAAATTAGTTTAGAAGCAGATGATTCCCTTGTAGAAATAATAAAACATCTTAAAAAAATGGGATATAAAATAGATATTCGAGAACGATATTCTTTCTTTTTAGGTGCAATACATGCAGTCCTAAAACAACAAACAGGAGATGGTTTTCAGGGAGTAGCTGAAGTCAGACGTGATGGAACAGCAGAGGGATTGAATTGACTGCATTACCAATATTATTATCAATCCCGCATGGAGGAACACAAAAACCAATAGAACTTGATGGACATTTGTCCATTACAAACAAAGATTTGTTTGATGATTCGGATCCTTTTGTAATTGAATTATTTGATTTAGGAGACAAAGTTCAGCGAGTAATTAAAACAACAATTGCACGAGCATTTGTAGATCTTAATCGTGCCTTGGATGATATGGCTCCAAAAAACCCTGATGGATTAATCAAAAGTAAAACTTGTTATGATAAACCAATCTATACTGATGGAAAAGAACCTGATGATTCACTTAAAACAATGCTTGTAGAATTATACTATCATCCCTACCATCGAACAATTCAGCAAAGTATGAATGATCTTGATTTGAAATTGTGCATAGATTGTCATTCTATGGCTGCCACACCTCCATATTTTTCTCGAGCTAAAAGTAAATCTCCAAGACCTATGTTTTGTATTTCTAATAATGATGGAAAGGCAGCTTCTCAGGAAATGATGGAGATGTTAGCTGATTCTATATCTGAAGGATATTCTATTGATAGACAAGAAATTTTTCTCAATGATCCATTTCATGGTGGACATATTACTAGAACCTATGGGAATAATCCTTTACCTTGGATTCAGATTGAGATGAATCGTAAAATGTATCTCTCAGAAGAATGGTTTAACAAGGAAAATTTGTCTATTGATACCTCACGTTTACAAGAACTTAACAAAATGTTTGAAAATTCGCTTATTTTATTTGCCAACAAATTAGGATGATAATAAAGTTGGAAGAAAATCAAATCAAAGACATTGTTGATTTTATTAATAATCAATATGATGAGGAAGTTCCTAGACCTGTAAAATTTGTAATACGAAGAAAGGCAAAAAAGATTGAAAAATTAGATCCTAATGACTTTCCAGAATCTTTTAGAAAATGTACACTTGAAGAACTTATTATGATTTTAAAAGATGCATATTCTAAAAAACAACTAAAATTTTAATTTTAGATTGGAACTAGATCAAATTTCTAAAAAACAGTTTCACTTTTTGAAGTTTGTTGATTAGAGTATTG
>JACNGK010000073.1:0-5555 GCA_014384145.1 Nitrososphaerota archaeon | reverse complement strand
ACCTCGTTTTGAGATAATATCAATGATATTAGACCCTTTTAAATAACTTTGTCATGAGAACGAAGTGTTGGACAAGAAGGCAATGTCACATACAATGGAACTCCCAAGACAGATCGTTGTTGGTGAAAAAAACATTGAACGAGTTGGAGAGTTTTTACGATCACTTTCTAATCCAAAAAAGGTTTCAATAATTTCGGGAAAAAATGTAAAGAAGATAATTGGAAAGGAGATTGACAAGTCGTTAAAAAATACAAAGATTACTGCAATATGGCATTTAGCAAAATCAAATGAGGAGAAAGAAACTATCGCAATACAAAAGAAGGTCAAAGCAACAAAAAGTGATATAATTATAGGATTAGGAGGAGGACGTTCGGTAGATATTGCTAAATTATGTGCGTTTAATCTAAAAAAACCATTTGTCAGCATACCTACTTCTGCATCACACGATGGAATTGCAAGTCCATTTGTTTCAGTTAGAGGTGAAAAACCACATTCATTGGTAGCAACTGCTCCTCTAGGAGTATTTGTGGATTTAGATATTATCAAAAAAGCACCAAAAAAATTACTAGCAAGTGGGTGTGGGGATTTAATGGCAAAAATTACTGCAGTATATGATTGGGAATTAGGTCGTGACAAGATGGGAGAATATTATGGAAGATATTCAGCAAATCTTGCTTCAATGAGTGCGGAAATATTAATAGAAAGTGCAGAAAAATTTTCAAAAAAAGGAGTTGATGTCAGAATAATTGTTGAAGCATTGATCAGTGCAGGAGTTGCATCATGTATTGCAGGGAGTAGTAGACCATGTTCAGGTGCAGAACATCTTTTTTCACATGCAATTGATCATTTAAAATTTGGAATAGGTTTACATGGAGAAAAATGTGGAATAGGTTCTATAATGATTGCAAAATTACAAGGACAGAACTGGAAGAAGATTGTTAAAACTTTGAAAAATTCTGGTGCACCTACAACTGCAAAAGAGATCGGATTAGAACCAAAAATTCTAGCTAAAGCATTAGTGATGGCACAGTCATTACGTCCAGAGAGATATACAATACTAAAAGAAGTTAAAATGACTGAAAAAGAAGCGTTAAAGCTTGCAAAAAGTACCGGTGTTTTGTAATTATTTAGATTTTTCTTCAGCAGGTTTTTCAGATTTTTCTTCTTTTTTTACCTGTTTATTCTCATATGATTCTACAAAGTTTACTTTTCCAAGTGATGGAACAAATTTGAACAAGTCCATTTGAGTAAAGTGTTTGATGATTGCTAATCCATCTGCTCTAAAAATTTCTTCAGGAATTGTAATTTCTACAGTATTGCCAGTTTTTTTGAAATTGATTTGGTCATTTTCTACAGGTAATCTTGATTTTAAAATTTCAGATATTTTATCATCGTCAGAGTCAAGAGATTTTTTTACATCTACATCATAGACGATTGTTTTTCCTGCAAATCTATGATTATAATCAATTTGAACTCTACCTGAACCAATAAAACGAATAATTCCTTTTTTGTTATCAATTTCTACTGTGTCACCTACTGATACTTTTTCTGCATCTTCTCCAAGTTTTCTTAGAGGAATCATTCTAACTTTACCTTTGTCTCTTGCACCAAATCCTTTTTCAGCTGAAACTTCGATTGTCTTTTTTTCACCTGCTTTTGTTTCAGGTAAAGCATCATCTAGTCCTTTGAGAACCCATGCTTCTCCAACAGAAACAAGTTTTGGCATATATTTTAGATTAGGATCATGAATGGAGTGTTTTTTTGCTTCTTCCTCATTTGTGCTTTCAAAAACTTCCCCGCTATCTTTTATCTTAGCAGTATAATCAAGTAAAATTAATTGTCCTTTTTTGAATGTCAACGTAGTCGATTTTGAATTTCCTTATATTAAGCTAAAGGGAATCAAGTGGCTTTAATTTTTCTTCAGCTATCTTAAGACCTGCTTGAGCGTCTGTATCATAACCCATCATTGTTAATGTTGATGCAATTCCAGATATACATCTCATAACATGATAACGATCAACTTCACCCATACAGCCAACTCTGAAAACTTTACCCTTTAGATTTCCAAATCCACCTGCTACTAGGATTCGGAATTTTTTTGCAAGTGTTTCTCTAAATATTTTATCTTCTAACCCATCTAGATAATTTAGTGCAATTACAACTGTAGAACGAGAGTTTTCATCTGCAAATGGTGTTAATCCAATTGCAGATAGTCCAGAGTATAACGCATCAGAACAAGTTCTATGTCTTTGAATTCTTTTTTCCATTCCTTCTTCTAAGATTATTCTCATTGCTTCTCTGTATGCATAAAGAACTGGTAATGCAGGAGTGAATGGTGTGTGTTTTGCTTCATCATAATATTTGAAGTATCTTGGTAAATTGAAATACATTGTATTAGGTGGGTTTGCTTCCATGTATTTTCTAGTTCTTTGGTTAATACAAATTGGTGATATTCCAGGTGGACATGCAAATGCTTTTTGTGCACCAGTCATTGCAATATCAATTCCCCATTTATCCATGTGAAGTTCTTCTCCACCTACAATTGATACTCCATCTAGTACATAGTAAGAATCATTTCTTGATGTCAAATCTTTTATTCTATCAAGATAATTAATCATAGTTCCGGTGGAAGTTTCATTCCAGACACAGTAAAATGCTTTAACATCTTTATTATTATCAAATGCTTCTTTTACTTGATCATATGTTGCATTAATTCCAGGTTCGGTTTCAATTCTTATTGTTTGACCACCTGCCCATTCAATTTGCTGTGCTAAACGAGTACTAAATTCTCCATTAACAGGAATTATTACTTTATCATCTTTTTTGATTAAATTTACAACAGAACATTCAACTGCACCTGTACCAGAAGCAGAAAGACATACTGCATCACCTTCTGTTTCAAATATTGTTTTTGTATTATTAACACATTCCTCATACAGTTCAACAAAATCGTCACTTCTATGATTAATTGATGGTGTAACCATTGCACGTGTAACACGTTCTGGTACATTTGTTGGACCCGGTAACATAACTAAATATTCCAAATTCTATATCGCCTAAGCTTGAGATGTTTGAAGGTTATTTATAATTAAAGATCTGATAATCGTTTTTTTGGATCAATTTCTAATAAAACATCTATAGTTCCTGAAGGAAGAAATTGTTTCCAGTTTTGATCGGTTGAGATCAGATTTCGAATATTAGTTCCAGATAAATCACTGCGAGATTTCAGTTCTACAGAAATTATTGATTTTCCTCGTTTACCATAAAGCTCATGAGTAAAATCATCATTAGAAAAAACAACATCGTATTCAGGAATTATGTCATCCACGAGATGAGTCCACTTTGAGTGGTCATCTACATCAGGTATGTAATGTACAGACAGATTTTTTTGTAATTTATCATCTATAGATGATAAAATCATCTTTTTCCTTTCATCAGCAGTGAAAGGATTTCTTTTTTCATGACTTTTGTTTGAACTGCCTATTCCAACATGAAGATGTTCGACTTTTGATAATGCAAATCTGATTGCTTCTAAATGTCCTAAGTGAAATGGTTGGAATCTACCTATAAGAAATCCAATCATAATTGCCCACCAGCATTGAGTACTGATGCTAAGAATAAAATAATTATAGATAATACAACAGTAACTTCTCCTAATATGATAATTTTTTTCCTTAATTTTTGTAATTGTTCTTGAGACATTTCTTTTGCAATAATTTTATCTTCAACATCTTTTCTAATTATTCTCACATGAACAGCATACAAAATCAATAATGCCGCAACTAAAATCATCTTTATGATTAAAACATGACCATAACTAGTGTCATACAAAATATCAGATTTTTGTAATACAAGATGTGCTTGATACATTCCTGTTGCAATTAAAATAAACAAAGCTGGCAGAGCTAATTTGTTAAAACGTCTTCCAACTTGCACCATTAATTGTATTCTTTCTTCAACAGGCATTGACATTTTTTTTAAGATTGGTGCAAATACAACACCAATAAACAAAGAACCACCAACCCAAATGGCAGCACTTGTAATGTGAATCCATGTTAGTAATGCTTGTTCTAGCGCCATGACAAGTAGTGATTAGAACTCTATTTGACTCTTAACAAGGTTTTTTAGTATAAAACCTAAAAAAAATATTAATGAATCCACCAGGTCGTCCAATACTATTTGTTGCAATAATTGGATTGTTAGCAATGATGGGAGGGATTGTTTACTATGCAAGTTTAGATAACGACGATCTTTCTATGGCAACAATTGAATTACAAGAAGTGGAATTAATAGATGTTAACAGTATTGAAAATCGTGCAATGCTCAAAGTTACATTTCTAGTTTCAAATCCAGGTGACGTAACAGTAACTGTTCCGGTAATTTCATATAAATTATTTGCAGACGGAAGTGAGATTGGACATGGAGCATATTCGACAGAAGATGTTGCAATGCCAGGTCGTGCTGCATTTTATCCTGATGCAGAAATTCCATTAAAAAATAAATTAACTATCGTAATGTCAGAGATGAGTGAAACAGTCTATAACAAAATAGTCAGTGGGCAAACTGTACAATATAGTGCAACAGGACAAATGACTGTAGAATCAGCATGGAGCATTGTTGAACTAGATTTTGATACTAGTTCTTAATTTTAAAATTTAGAGTGGGCCTGGAGTGATTTGAACACTCGATCACTGCCATGTCGAGGCAGCATCATAACCAAACTAGACCACAAGCCCACGAATTAAAAATTCTGAAAGAACATTATTAACGTTTAAGAGATGTTGAAAATGAGGCTAGAAAATTGAGCGACGAATTTACAGATGATGAAAAGGCTGGATTTTACAAAGCAATTTACTCTAGAAGAGATGTGAGATCACATTTCACCCAAGAACCAATTGGTGAAGAAACACTAACAAAAATTCTTCATGCAGCACATCATGCACCATCTGTTGGATTTTCACAGCCATGGAACTTTATTTTAATCAAAGATACAAAAACTAAACAAAAAATTAAAGAATCATTTCAAAAAGAGCATAAACGTGCATCAGAATTAGTTGAAGACCCAAAGAGAACTGAATATCTTTCTCTCAAATTAGAAGGAATAATGGAATCAGACGTTAATGTTTGTGTTACATATGATCCAACAAAATTTGGACCATTCATTATAGGAACTACCAGCATACCTGAAGCAGGAATTTACAGTGTTTGTTGCGCTATACAAAACCTATGGCTAGCAGCAAGAGCAGAAAATATTGGATTAGGCTGGGTTAGCATTGTATCTAATGACGTCTTAAGAGAACAATTGAATTTGCCAGAACATATTGTACCTGTTGCATACCTTTGTCTTGGTCATGTAACAAATTTTGAAACAAAACCAGACTTGGAGCGTTCAGGATGGCTTCCAAGATTGCAACTAAAAGATGTGGTTTATTATGAAAAATGGGAACAGAAAGAAGATGAATCATGGAATGTAATCCAAGAAATGATAAAGTCAAATCTTAACTACGCTTAAATTATTTCAAGTTATTTTTCTGCTGGGCTCGTGGCGCAGCATG
>JACNGK010000114.1:4322-5710 GCA_014384145.1 Nitrososphaerota archaeon | reverse complement strand
TGACAGGTTGGGTCGACTTGGCACATGTGTTGCTGTGTAGTAATGTTAGTAATTTCATATGTTATATAGGGCAAAAATATGAATCTGACCGTCAATGGGAAGAAGAGCAAGAGAAGAGAGACAAGAAAAACGAGAAGATAAGGCTGCTAAAATATCTCAGAGTAAGCGTAAAACCACTCTCATGGCTAGTGGAATTTTAGCAGTAATTGCAGTAATTGTTGCATATTCAATATTTCTCTTCATGACACAAGTTGATACTAGTGGTGCACTTGGTGCGCCAGACGGTTCAGGAAGATTGGGTGATGAGCATGAACATGCTTCCGTACTTGTAAGAATTTTTGGTGATAAACTTGACTTTTCTAGTCCAGCCTACCAAATCAAAAGTAGTTGGATCCACTTTGAGGATAGTGATGGTACTACAATTCATAGACATTCATCAGGAGTAACGCTTGGTTATTTGTTTAACAGTATGGGTTTTACTGTTAACGATGAATGTTTTGCATTTCCAGATGGAAGAGAATTTTGTACTAACGAAGATTATTCACTCAAGTATTACATTAACCACCGATCAGTAGGCAATATCTATGATTATGTTCTTGAAGATGATGATCGAATTTTAATTTCATTTGGTCCTGAAACACCTGAAGAAATTGAAGTGCAATTAATTGAACTTGATTCACAAATAATTAAAGGATAAATTACTAATAGACACAAAATAATTTTGTTTATAATTATTCAGATAATCTTTTTCTAATAGATGGTAATTGTGCTCTAATAATTTCAAGAACATCTACACGTGTTAATTCATCAATTTCACAATTAAATTTGCTTTTAAAAAATTCACGATATCTCTGATCTAAAACTGTGATTACAGATCCTTCAAAAAAACTGGGTTCATCTTCAGGATTAAAAACAATGGTTCTAATATTATGATGACCTAAAAAATCATAATAATCAATGAGGCTATCTAAATTGTTTAAATCATCCCTTACATCCTGAATAAATGTTTGAAGTTCATTAGAATCCATGTTTCTTGTATTTAGCACTAGTTTATGAAATTTACATTTCTAGAATTTAAATTACAGTAACGTGTGTTGAAGATGTTTAAAATGGAAATATCAAGCAGGAATGTAGTAGAGGGAACAGCAAGAGCTCCACATAGAGCGATGTACAAAGCCATGGGCTTGACTGATGATGATCTTAGCAAGCCATTCGTTGGTGTTTGCCACACAGGAAATGAAGCTACTCCTTGTAACATACATTTACCTGGACTTGCTCAAAAAGCAAAAGATGGTGTAAAGGATGCGGGTGCTACACCAAGAGAATTTAGTACTATTGCAGTAAGCGATGGAATTGCGATGGGTCATGAAGGTATGAAATCATCGTTA
>JACNGK010000114.1:0-3693 GCA_014384145.1 Nitrososphaerota archaeon | reverse complement strand
TAAAATTAACATATGATGACTTTGAAAGAATAAGGAAAAAAACACCACATATAGCAGACATGAAACCTGGTGGTGATTATGTTATGAATAGTCTTGATAAAATAGGTGGCATACCACTAATAATGAAAAAATTGTTAGATAATAACCTAATTCATGGGAATGCACTAACTGTTACTGGAAAAACAATTGAAGAAAATATCAGAGAATATAAAATATCAAGTACCGCTGAGCAACAAATTGTAAGAGAAATTGAAAATCCGCTACATGGAGTTGGAACTGCTGTAATACTGAAGGGGACTTTGGCTCCAGAAGGTGCAGTAATTAAAACAGCAGGTGTAGAAATGACAAAATTCACTGGTATAGCAAGAGTGTTTGATGGTGAAGAATCTGCATTTGATTCAGTTGCAAAAGGTGAAATCAATGAGGGAGATGTCTTAGTTATTAGATATGAAGGACCAAAAGGCGGTCCAGGAATGAGAGAAATGCTTGCCACAACTGCTGCGTTAGTTGGTCAGGGTTTAGGTAAAAAAGTAGCAATGATTACAGATGGTAGATTCTCAGGTGGTACTCGTGGATTCATGGTTGGACATGTTGCACCAGAAGCATTCGTTGGTGGCCCAATTGCATTCGTCAAAGAAGGAGATGAAATTAGTATAAACATTGAAGATAACAGTATCAATCTTCATGTATCAAAGGAAGAGATTGATCTAAGAAGTAAAGAATGGAGTATGCCTGAACCAAACTACAAATCAGGAGCGCTTGCCAAATATGCTTTCTTAGTAGGATCAGCAGCAAATGGGGCAATAACTGACCCAAGTAATTTCTTAAAATGACAGAATATCTTCAGAAGAATAAACTAGTAAGACAAGATTAGTTATTACTACATTCTCTGTGATTCTCAAGTTTCCATTTGCCTGTTAGCTGATGTAATACTTGATTCCAACCTAAACCGGTTGTACCACACCTATAGCAGGTATTACTCACACTGAATTATAGGCATACTTACCTAATAAGTGTACCGTACATTACCGTAATATTCCCAAATTAGTCTTGGTCATCAGATTTCTTTATAATATCTGAAATCTTCAATGCAGTCTTAAGACCAATTAGTTGTGAATGTATGGCTATCTTTTGTATTCCAACTCCTATTGAACTCATACAATTAATGCGAGAAATGGATCAAAGACATGATCGATCGATTTTCATTGATTAACTGCTAAATTTGTATTCAATGCCAAATTATTCGATTTATACATGCTTTTTGAACTCAAAAATTGAGTTTTTATACTAAAAAACCCAAGTTTTATACTCTAAAACTGATATTTTAATGCTGATTTCACTAATACCAAAATCATGGTTTAAATACAGTTCAATTTTGTTCAATTTCATGGGTGGACATATTTGGACACACTTGCATTCCTAGGATTATTTCTCTAGATTATACTGGCACCCAATTTGAAATTTATAACAAAATATCACGAAATTATGAATACTCCTTCCTATTCGAATCTTTAACGGGTCCCGAAGAACTCTCAGAAACCTCGATTATGGGCTTTGATCCAGAATACATCATAAAGGGATACTATGACAAAGTGACGATAGAAGGTAGAGGTGGCTCGATTGAAACAATTGTTACAGATGAGCCACTTGTGGTAATAAAAAATTTAGTCAAAAAAACAGATGATCAAACATACCGCTATCTGGGCGGCGCTGTAGGTGTAATTAATTACGATGCAATAAGATTGTGGGAAAAAATTCCGAAACGCCACAATACAACGGAACCTATAATGGAATTTGGAATTTACAACGACGGCATACTGTTTGACAACAAACAAAGAAAATCCCTCTATTTCTATTATGAAGAAAATAGGGTAGACGAAATAAAAACATCTGAACCGATTTTTGACGATTTCAAAATGTCAAAAATTTCAACTAATTTAGACAAGGATGAATTTTCTAAAATAGTTGAAAGCGCAAAAAAATACATCTATGATGGAGATGTCTTTCAAGTTGTATTATCACGAAAATTTTCATTTGAAGCACATGGTGATTATCTAAAAGTCTACGAAAAACTTCGGTCACTAAACCCATCACCATATCTCTACCATCTAAAAATGGGTAAAAAAATAACAATTGGCTCTAGCCCTGAAATGCTTTTACGTGTTACAAATGATCAAGTTGAAACATTTCCAATAGCTGGAACAAGAAAAATTTCAGATGATGAGACAAAAAACGAGAAATTACGACAAGAATTAGTTAGTGATGAAAAAGAATT
This sequence comes from Nitrososphaerota archaeon, assembly GCA_014384145.1. Classification (GTDB taxonomy): domain Archaea; phylum Thermoproteota; class Nitrososphaeria; order Nitrososphaerales; family Nitrosopumilaceae; genus Nitrosopelagicus. The sequence continues at coordinate 1,418 of JACNGK010000114.1, read as the reverse complement.
AGCAGAGCATACAATGCTTGTAGATCTTGGACGTAATGATATTGGAAAAGTATGTGATTATGGAACAGTTCGTGTCAATAAACTTATGGAAGTAAAACAATTCAGTCATGTTCAACATATGGTAACGCATGTTGTTGGAAAACTAAATAAAAATTATGATATGTATGACGCGTTTAAGGCAGTTTTTCCAGCTGGTACTGTTTCTGGTGCACCAAAAGTTAGAGCGATGGAAATAATTGATGAGCTAGAACCGGAATCAAGGGGCCCATATGCTGGTGCAGTTGGCTATTTTTCATTCAACGGATGCTGTGATTTTGCAATAGCAATTAGAAGTATATTTGCAGATGATAATAGTGGTTTTGTACAAGCTGGAGCAGGAATTGTTTTTGATTCAATATCTGATAATGAACTAAAAGAGACTGAACATAAGGCAAATGCAATGATAACTGCTCTATTGGAGGCATCAAAATGAAGTTTTTAATTATAGATAATTATGATTCATTTGTTTACAACATTGCACAAAGACTAGGAGAGTTGGGAATAAGTTCTGATGTTATAAGAAATGACCGAATTACAATTGACGAAATAAAGAAAGTAGATTATAACGCAATAATTATTTCGCCAGGACCAGGAACTCCAGAAGATAAAAAATATTTTGGCATATGTAAGGATGTAATAATGGAACTTGGGAGCACAACACCAATCTTGGGAGTTTGCTTGGGTCATCAGGGAATTATTGATTGCTTTGGTGGCAAGGTTGTAAATGCAGGAAATGTCAGACATGGCAAGACTAGTATGATCAAACACTATGATGATTCACTTTTTAATGGAGTGAAAAACCCGTTTAGAGCTACACGATATCATTCACTAGTTGGTGATAAGACAATAATCCCAGATTCATTAAAAATTACCGCAGTAGCTGAAGATGATGGAGAGATTATGGGTGTAAGTCATAAGAAATATCTTATTGAGGGCGTACAATTCCATCCAGAATCAATAATGACAGATGAGGGCAAAAAAATTCTAAAAAATTTCATAATGAGGGTTAAAAATGATTAAAGAATTAGCAGAGCAACTTTCCCACGGAAGTAACCTAACAATTGATCAAATGATTAACGTGATGGATGAAATACTCACCGGAACACAAAACGACGAAGATGTAGCAGAATTTTTAAAAAATTTGACGGAAAAAGGTGAATCTGACGATGAACTTTTGGCTATGCTAAACAAAATGGAAGAATTTGCATTACACATATCTCCAAATTGCCAAGGCAAAATTATTGATATGTGCGGCACCGGTGGCGATAAATTAAAAACATTCAACATCTCAACTGCAGCTTCTTTTGTAATTGCTGGGGCTGGTGGAAATGTTGCTAAACATGGTAACCGTTCAATATCAGGCGTATCAGGAAGTGCAG